>JAFGVU010000231.1 GCA_016937855.1 Bacteroidales bacterium
TCATACAGCCGAAACTAAGATTAACTGAAATTGGTTTTGGCGGTCCGGCAATCAAAATAAGTCGATTTAATGGTCAGTTAGCTATTTTGACAGGAGGACGTGGCTCAGCTGTTATTAATAATCGTTTTACTGTTGGTGGTGGAGGATATGGAATCTTTAATTCAATTAAAATCTTTGAAGATGATATTCAATCTACAAGGATATATAAAATGGGTTATGGTGGATTAGAACTTGGGTATGTTTTTTATTCAAGACCTAGATTAAAATTCGGGTCTTCTGTACTCTTTGCAACCGGTGCAAGTTTTTGGATGTCAAATCCTAAGATTAGAAAAGAATCACCGTTTAAAAATGATTTTAATTTTATTTATGTGCTTGAGCCAACATTATACGGAGAAATCAAACTAAACAGATGGCTAAAACTCCATTCAGGAATTACCTATCGATATGTTGCCGGTTCTAATTGGGACTATATGCTAAATAGCGAAATCAGGAATTTTTCGGCATATTTTGGAGTTCTTTTCGGAATATAAATTTTTATGATAACTAAGATGAAAAAAACCAACAGTCTTTTAATATTTTACATACTTCTCACTATGTCAATTGCCCAAATTTCGTTTTCTTGCAGTGCCTCAGACAGTATAAATAAGAACTTCGAAGTGCCAGATAAAGTTGTCGAATCCGACACTGTTGTAAAAAGCTTTTGCATAAAGAATTTTGTGCAAATAAATGGAGCTAATTTAGGCATGTTTATTACTGGAACAGACTCGACAAAACCTGTTCTTTTATTTGTACATGGTGGACCTGGAATGCCCGAGTACACAATAAGCAGGGAGCATCCGCTTGTGTTGGAAAAATATTTTACAGTTTGCTGGTTAGAGCAAAGAGGCGCAGGCATGTCGTATGATAAAAAAATGACCAAAGAATCGCTCAGCTTCGAAATCCTAATTAGCGACTTAATCGAAGTTAGTAAATATTTGAAATCGAGATTTAATCAAGAAAAAATCTATTTAATGGCTCATTCTGGTGGTTCTTTCTCAGCCATGCAGCTTGTAGCAAAAGCTCCCGAGCATTTTCATGCTTATCTGGCAGTTGCTCAAATAACAAATCAGCAGGAATCCGAAAAATTGGCATTTGAATATATGACAAATGAGTATCGCAAAAGAGGCGACAAAAAAATGCTAAAAGAATTCTCGAAATACGACATAAATAAACTTAATAATCCTAAATATTATGTGATGAGAGATAAACCAATGCATCATCTTGGTATCGGAACAACGCACGAGATGAAATCGGTTATTACCGGCGTGTTTTTCCCAGTGATGAAAAACAAAGACTATACTTTTCGAGAGCGAATTAACATTTGGAGAGGCAAATCTTTTACCACAAAAACTGTTGGGTTGTGGAGTGAACTGGTTCTTACAGACATTACACAGAAAGTAAAAAAAATCGAAGTGCCAATTTATTTCTTTCATGGGGTTTATGACTATACTGTTTCGTACAAGCTGGCAAAGTCGTATTACGAAATGCTTGTCGCTCCTGAGAAGGCATTTTACTCTTTCGAAAATTCTGCCCACAGCCCAATGTTTGAAGAGTCACAAAAATTTGGAGAGATAATCGAAAATGACATATTAAAATTAAGAAGTGTAAATGATGAAAAACAGTAATATAAAATCATTAACCCCCCTTGCCATCACTTTTTTTATAAGTGGTTTGTGGGATACAATTGCCGGCATACTTTACTTGTTCGTAATTGGGACAGGACGTACAATCAGCGATCCGCCAACGCATCCTTTTTATTCAATTTTTTTGGCTAGTTTCTTTTTTTGCTTTGCTTATCTGCAATTTATGTCGGCAATAAAAATTAAGAATCATTTGTTTGTTGTAGGGAGCTTGATATTCGGACGACTTTTTTATGTGATTCTTCTGTACTTCTTCATCTTTTTCGTAAAAGATTTTCCTAGAACATTTTGGTTTACAGGGATAATTGACGGACTGTTTGTGATTCTTTATATTATATTTGCATGTAGAGGAAAATTAAATTTTCGAGACTTATTTTTTCCAAAAACTAAAAGAGAGGTTTCGTAATAATATAGTAATTATGAGGATTCAAATCCACAAATATTATGTTTTTTGTGGATTTGAATCCTCATTTATTAGAATTTTAAAGCTTTCGCGATTTATTACTTGAGTTTTGGGATTGTATGTGTCGGTGAATGTTTTTGGAAATTTTACTTTTTTCTTAGGATTCCATTTTATTTCGTAGGCGAAAAAATTGCCATCAATTTCTTCGACATAGTCAACTTCTTGTTGCTGAGATGTTCTCCAGAAATATTGATTACCATAAATATTATTATTATTTAAAAACTTAAGTCTTTCGCTAATAATAAAGTTTTCCCATAAAGCTCCTATATCTTGTCTTACAGAGAAAGCTTGCAATTGACCGATTACGGCATTTCTAATTCCGTTATCATAGAAATATATTTTACGATTGGTTTTTATCTCATTTCTCAAATTTCTACTCAGAGGATTTAATCTAAAAATGACATATGCCTTTTCTAAAATAGAAATATACCGGTCAATAGTTTTTGGGTCCAATCCAACAGTTTCTCCCAATTCCCTTAAAGACACTTCGTTGCCAACCTGATATGCTAATGCTTGCAAAAGCTTTTTAATATCCTCAGGTTTTTTAATATTTCCAAACATCAAAATGTCTTTGTACAAATAGCTGTCTGTTAGTTCTCTTAGTATAACTTTAGATTCATTTACAGAGTTTAACACATCAGGGTAAAAACCAAAAACTAATCTATTTTCTAAGTCTTGGTCTGCTTTTAGAAAACCAATATGATTTTGCCATTCTTGCCATGAAATGGGCCAAAGATAAAAGGTACGTTTACGACCTGTTAATGGTTCATTTGTTTGTTGTGATAATTCGAAAGCCGACGAACCACTAAGTATTAGTTGAATGTTTTTAAACTGATCAACAATAATTTTTGCAGTTAATCCAATATCTTTTATGCGTTGAGCTTCATCAATAAAAACAATAGTTTTTTCTCCAATTATTTGTCTAATTTGCTCCGTATTAGGACGTTCTAATAATAGTTGAACATTAGGATCGTCTCCATCAAGAAACAAAGTACTTGCCTCATAATTAGTTAGAATTTTATTTATTAAACTTGTCTTTCCGCTTTGTCTGGGACCAATAAGAAGTATTGCTTTACCTTTAAAAAGCAATTCGTTAATTTGACTTTCAATAATTCTGGCAATCATAATGTCTGTTTTTTTGCAAATATAGCAATTTTGAGGATTCAAATCCACAAATATTATGTATTTTGTGGATTTAAATCCTTATTTATTGGGAAATTAGGTTTTCTCTCCTTTTTTTGTTGTTAGAAAAACCCCATAGTTATGTTTGTTTGCAAGTTTTGAAAACGATATTAGAACCCTGAACTGAAAAACTCACAAGTGCTCAGAAAAAGATATTTAGTACTTATTAGTCAATATAACAAACCATTTAGGCGATTCAGTCACATTTCTTTTTTTAAATTATGACCAATCAAATATCCGTCATTCAACGCCCGAAACTCGTCATTCACTGTTAAAAAATATATTACTCATTTATCATGCATTACTTTTACAAACACGATTTAAAATATTATTTAATGTATCTAAATTTTTTTAATATTACTTGTTTTATTGCTGCCGGCCTTGCTCTGATAAGTAGCTTAGTGAGGTTTGTTTTACCGGAAATTCTAAACTCATTCGAGCAAAAACTAATAGAAACTGAGGAAAAACCGTTTTGGGTATTTGCCTTGGGCGTTTTCTCAATTATGTTTATTGTGATTGTTTGGTTTCATGTATGGAGAGCCAACATCCAGTACTCATGGATTATGGCATCTTTAATAAGTATAAGTCTTATTAAATCTTGTATGTTTGTGTTTAATTATGATAAGTTTAGACAATTTGCTGCTAAATTTATCGGGAATAATAAAAGAATGTTAGTCCTTAATTTATTAGTTTTATCTTATGGACTTGTGCTGTTAGTGATGGGACTATTTTTATATTAATTGATCTTTTATTTTAATTTAATTGTTAAGTTTGTGGAGACTGAAAACCAAAATATTATGAATAAAACAGCAATAACCGAAAATAATCAGTTTTTCGACGAAAGCCTTAAAGGAACACGACTGATGATTTATTTTAGGTGGCTTTTTATTGGTTTAATCAGTGTGTTGATTTTGATGCAGGCTTTTGCAGGGCATTTTTACGAGTCGATGCATTCGGTTATATTGATCTCAATATATACAATTGCAAATATTACTTTCTTTGTTGCGCTAAAGTCAAAGTATGACCCAATTTGGCTAAGGTATATTTCAGCTAGCTTGGATGTTGGGATAATTGTTTTTCATTTACACTTTCTTACGACGAACTTTGATGCGTTTGCTGTTAGCTCTGCTGCTACCATTCTTTTGATTCCTGTAATGATTTTGCTATACACATTTAAGCTCGACAAAAATCTATTGTTCTATATTATTGTTTTTACTGTACTAGCTTATACCGCAACATACCTGTCTGCCTATTTTAAAAATGTTGAGTTTTACGAGCAGTCTCTTTCCTTATCACCAATGTCGCATTTCTTTAAAACAGCTTATATTGCATTTATTGGGCTTATTTGTATTTATCTGCAATATTCCTACAAACAAATAATTGACAAAAGAATAGCTGAAACTAAAAAACAAGCCGAGCTTAATAATATAATAGAACTCGAAAAGCAAAAATTTGAGCTTGCAAATCGATTAGTAGAGAAAGAACGGACATTGAATAAAGCCTTGGAGAAAGAAGTAGAAGAGAATAAAAGACTAAGTTTCGATTTAAATACAAATCGAGAAAAGCTTGAAAGTATAATTAAAAATCTTCCAGGTGCTGTATATCGCTGCCTTCCCGACGATAAATGGACAATGCTTTTTGTCAGTGAACAAATTAGCCAAATTTGTGGATATACGATAAATGAAATTTTAACAGGAACAATTGCGTATAACGAAATTATTCATCCCGAAGACCGCCCAAAATGTTATCAAATAATAATGTCGCGGCTCAGCAAAAAGGAAAAATTTGAATTGGACTATAGGTTGCTTTCAAAATCCGGTGAAATCGTTTGGGTACACGAAAGTGGCAGCGGGACATACGATGAGAATGGGAATATTGAGTATGTCGAAGGAATAATCAACGATATTACCGAATCAAAATTCACGCAAATAGCTTTGGCTGAAAGCGAGAAAAAATATCGAGAACTTATGGATTTCCTTCCACAAACAATTTACGAGTTGGACCGAAACGGACATTTAATTTTTTGTAATAAAGTGGGAAGAGACCTGTTTGGGATAAGTGAAGACCTCGAAAAAACAAAGGTTTATGCATTTAAGTATTTCATCCCCGAAGATAAAGAGAGGATAATTCAAAATGCAAAAAAAAGACACTCGGGAGAAATTGAGAGTGATTATAACGAATATACTGCAATTGATAAAAACGGGCACGAATTCCCTGTAATTATTTATGCTTCCCCACTAAAAATGGATAATGAAATTGTTGGCTCAAGGGGTATAATACTAGATGTTACACAACTTAAAGAAACTGAAAAATCTTTAAGTAAAGCAAAAAAAGAACTCGAAGAACTAAACTCAAGGCTCGAAAAAGAAGTTGAAGAAAGAACACAAGAACTTACAGAGGCAAATGTTCGACTAATTGAGTTGCAAAAAGAAAATCTTCAGTCACAGTTCGAGGTGCTAAAACAACAGGTAAATCCACATTTTTTGTTCAACAGCCTAAATGTTCTAACTTCTTTAATAAAAGTTAATCCAGATTTGGCTGAGAGCTTTACAGAAAATCTTTCAAAAGTATATCGTTATGTGTTAGAAAATAAAGATAAAGACCTTGTTAGCCTTAGCACAGAACTTGACTTTATCAAGTCATATGTGTTTCTGATAAACATACGTTTTATGGATAAAGTTTTTGTCAACATCGACATCAGCAAAAAGCATTATGAGTTGATGGTTCTACCTATGGCATTGCAATTAATAATCGAAAATGCTATTAAACACAACTCTTTTTCCAAACAAAAACCTCTATTGATATCACTCTATGTTGAAAATGATAATGTTTTGGTGACAGAAAATAATCTTCAAATTCGAGATACTTACATTCAGTCAACAGGAGTTGGATTGTCAAATATTAGAAATAGATATACCTTGATTACCGGTTTGGAACCACAATTTGAGAAAACAGAAGAAAAATTTATTGTTAAAATACCATTGGTTTAAAAATATAAAATTATGAGAGTAGTAATAATTGAAGATGAACAATTCGCATCTATGCGATTAAAAAAAATGATTCATGAATATGACGAAAACATCGAAATTCTAGCAGAGCTTGAATCGGTTGCGGAATCGGTAAAATGGTTTCAAAACAATCAGGAACCCGATCTAATATTTTTGGATATTCACCTCGAAGACGATTTAAGTTTTGCAATTTTTGAGCGCGTAAAGATCTCGTGTCCGATTATTTTTACTACTGCTTTTGATGAATACGCCATCAAGGCATTTAAGTTAAAAAGCATTGATTATTTGCTAAAACCAATTGTTCAAGATGAGCTGGTAAGTGCCCTAGATAAATACAAGGAGTTTAAAGGTGAATCTAAGGATGCTGCTGTTGACTTGCAGAATCTGTACAATATAATCGTAAACAAACAGCAAACTTTCCGTGAGCGACTTTCAATAAGTTTTGGAGCAAAAATAAAAACACTCAAAATTGATGAGATTGCCTATTTTTCAAGTGAAGAGGGTATGACTTACGCGTATTTATTTGATAAAGCAAACTATCCGGTAGATATCAGTCTTGATAAACTTGGCGAAGAACTTGACCCCGATAAGTTTTTTAGAATCAATCGCAAACTGCTAATTTGCATCAACTCAATAAAAGATGTTCATATTTATCCTAAAAGCCGTCTAAAGTTAGCTTTAAATCCAAAATTTGAACAAGAGGTTTTTGTTAGTCTCGATAAGGTTACTGCATTTAAAAAGTGGCTTAACGGTTAGCGATTAAGCAAAAAGCGGTAAACAAGGATGAGTGATATATATATTGTGCACATTCAAAAGAGCAATAAGCACTATAAATGCACATCTCACTGTGCAAATAAACCAAATAATGCATTGTTGAGTGTGCAAAAATAATTTACATAAGTACATGACAAAAATTTGAGAAAAAACATTTCAATTTTATTTAACTAAAAAATAATTGCTATCTTTACAATTTCAAAGTTCAATTTTAAAATTGTAAAAAATGATAAAACGAAAAATCACCGAAAGACTTTTGTATTACTCCTCGAAATATCCTGTATTAACAATTACAGGACCAAGGCAATCAGGTAAATCAACATTAATGAGAAGTACGTTTCCGGATTATAACTATATCTCATTAGAGGATCCTGATGTTTTATTAATGATTAAGGACGATGCTCGTTTGTTTTTAAAAAATTATCCAAATAAAACTATAATTGATGAAGCTCAGCGTTATCCGGAAATTTTCTCATACCTGCAAGGACATGTTGACAGCGCTTCAGAAAATGGTATGTATATTTTATCAGGCTCGCACAATTTCTTACTTATGGAAGGTGTTAGTCAAACGCTTGCGGGACGAACAGCTATTTTTAAACTATTGCCGCTTTCATATCAGGAAATTACAAAAAGCGACATTCATTTTCAGAATATTGATGAGTTGATTTACACAGGAATGTATCCCCGAATATATGGTAAAAAATTAGAACCTCAAGATTTTTATCCTTTTTACATACAAACCTATCTTGAAAAAGACATTAGACTAATCAAGAATATTACAGACTTAAGTATGTTTGTTCGTTTTATTAAATTATGCGCAGGGCGTATAGGTCAGTTACTAAATTTATCGTCAATTTCAATTGAATGTGGAATTAGCCAACCAACTGCAAAGGCCTGGCTTTCTGCATTGGAATCCAGTTACATTATTTATTTACTAAAGCCTCATCACAAAAATTATAATAAACGTTTGGTAAAGACTCCCAAGCTTTACTTCTATGACACAGGCTTGGCTTGTACTTTACTTGGCTTGGAAAATGCCAAACAATTAAGCACTCATTATCTGCGTGGCGAACTATTTGAAAACTTTATAATAACAGAGTATGTAAAATCTGCATTTAATAATGTAAAAGAACCTAATATCTATTTTTGGCGAGATAATATAGGTAACGAAGTTGACTTGATAATTGATGATTCAATAAAACTTAAAGGGGTTGAGATTAAATCCGGTGCAACTTTTAAGGAAGATTTTTTTAAAGGTATCAATTACTGGGAAAAATTAAGTAAAACCACCGACAATACAGTTGTTTACGGAGGTGATGTATCAATGGAAACAAAACATGGAAAACTTATCTCATGGAAAGATTGGGCAGAGCAACTATCTTGATTGAAAAGCAATATAAAAACTATCTTTACAATTTCAAAATGAGATGTTGAAATTGTAAAGACAGTCAGACTTAAACTAGCTTTAAATCCAAAATTTGAACAAGAGGTTTTTGTTAGTCTCGATAAGGTTACTGCGTTTAAAAAGTGGCTTAACGGTTAGAGATAAAGTGAATAAAAAAAAGCTGCTAGTTTCCCAACTAACAGCTTTTTTTATTAAGTTATGTATTTCTACATTTTTGATTTTGTAAATTCGTAACCTGCGCGAAGAGCTTTAATGTTAGATTCTACTATTTCTTCGCCTTTACGTCCGAAAAGAGATTTTATTCCACCTTCTAAATCCTCAATTGATAAGCCTAAAAATGGAGCTGCTGCACCGAGCATAACAATATTTGAAGCTCTAGCGTTTCCAATATCTTTTGCAATTGAGTCAGCATCCAGCGCTATTTTGTTTGGCAGTTTGTTTATTCGTTCCATTAATGAATCCATTTCTGGATATTCAGGAATATTATTAAAAGGAACAGTGTTGGTAATTACATACCCGTTCTTTTTTAGATAAGGCAAATATCTTAATGCTTCCATTGGTTCGACTGACAAAATAATGTCTGCACAACCTTTTGCAATAAGGTCAGAATAAATTGGTTGGTCTGAGATACGCAAGTTTGATTGGACATCGCCACCACGTTGGCTCATTCCATGTACTTCGGCTTGTTTTAGGTAAAGGTTTTTATTAACAGCTGCCATACCTATTGTTGCAGCAATTGTTAAAATTCCTTGACCTCCTACGCCTGCTAAAATTATATCTGTTTTCATATTTTTTGTTTTTTATGATTTTTTTGCTGCTTTCTTATTTCTGATAGCAGTTTGAATACACTCTCTTTGCGGAATTACTACTGAAAGTCCATTATAAGCAAGTTCTTCTTTAATTACAGCAAGATTTTCTTCATGTAATCTTTTAAGCGGGTTAAGAACTCTAATGTGATCAGGGTCAACGCCAAGACCTTTACATATATCGACTATACGACCTTTAGCAGAGGAGTCTTGACCGCCAGTCATTCCTGTGGTTGAGTTATCAGAAATAATCACTACAATTGGGGAGTTTTTAATTACAGCATCTAATAAACCAGTCATTCCTGAGTGAGTAAAAGTAGAGTCACCAATAACTGCTACAGCCGGCACAAGACCGGCATCAGCTGCACCCATTGCCATTGTGATTGATGCTCCCATATCGACACAAGAGTTTATTGCGTTAAATGGAGGTAATGCCCCTAGAGTATAACATCCGATATCTGAAAATACTCGCCCGTCGCCATAAGGCAAAAGTGCTTCGTTCATTGCATTATAAACATCGCGGTGTCCACAACCCATGCAAAGAGATGGTGGTCGCATTTTTACGATTTCCGGAACTGCTTCGCCTTCGCAAATTGGTAAGCCCAAAGCCATAGCAACTAAGTTTGGGTTTAGTTCACCATCTCTTGGTAAACTGCCATCGAGGCGTCCTTTTATGGTTATTCCTTCATTGAAAAATCCTCTGAGGTTGTTTTCTACAAGTGGATAACCATCTTCCAAAACAAGAATAGTTTCGCACTCTTTACGTAGTTTCCTTAAGTGATTTTCCGGAATAGGATATTGGGAAATTTTAACAACCGGATAAGGACAATTGCCATTAAAATTTTCCATTAAGTAGTTAAATGCAATACCACAAGCAACTATACCTACAGATTTGTCTTCTCCATCAATATACTTATTGTATTTTGAGTTGTTAGATGCTTCTTGGATAGCAGGTTGCATTTCTAACAATTTCTTATAATTGCGACGAGCAATAGATGGGAGTAAAACAAATTGGCGAGGGTCTTTTGGTAACGAGCCTTTTAATTCTTCTTTTTTGTCGTAGGTTTCAACACCTGCTCTTGAGTGAGCTAAACGAGTTGTGAGCCTAAGCATAACCGGAACGTTATATTTTTCGGAAATATCAAAACCTGTATAAGCCATTTCGTAAGCTTCTTGTTGGTTCGAGGGTTCCAAAATTGGAATTAAAGTAAAATCGCCATAAAATCTTGAATCTTGCTCATTTTGTGATGAGTGCATTGATGGATCGTCAGCAGCGACCACAATTAATCCGCCATTAACTCCTGTGATAGATGCATTAACAAAAGCATCTGCGGCAACATTTAACCCAACATGTTTCATCTGTGCCATAGCTCTTTTGCCGGCATACGACATCCCGATTGCAGCTTCCATCGCAGTTTTTTCGTTTGCAGACCAATGGCAGTGAATACCTTTCTCTTTTACTTCTTTGGAATGCTGAGCATATTCCATAATCTCAGTAGAAGGGGTGCCCGGGTATGCGTAGAATCCCGAAATTCCACCATCAATCGCACCTTGCGCTATAGCTTCATCTCCTAATAATAGTAACTTTTGCATATCTGTAGTTTAATTTAGTTTAAAAATTTGTGTACGAAAATAGTTTTTTTTTTTTGTTTAGAAAAACATAATTGTCATATTTTGAATTATTGAGTTTTAAAACATGTTTTATCTTAAGCAAAGGTTAAATTTTGAGATTGTTGATAAAAAAATCATTTTTATTTTTAAAAAATAGGATTAATATGTAAAAATTGTATATTTTTGTAAATTAGGATTGATGTAAAACGTTTTTAATTATAAAATTATGAAATTGACTAGTTTTCTTTCTTTGACAATATTATTCTCAATGCTTATTAGCACTAGTTCTTTTGCAGATAGTGATTTGTCTGACAAGGAAAAGTATAAAAAAGCAGAGGAGCAAATGGCTTACGATAATTTTGATAAGGCTTTAGAGCTTTATGTGGATTTATTTAAGCAAAACAGTAACAATTATAACTATGCTTATAAAATTGGATACTGTTACCTTACTGGCGAAAGTACTCAAGACGTGCAGTCGGCAATAGATTATTTGTTAATGGCGACAGAGAATACAGACAAAAAGTATCGAAATAAATATAAGGAAAATAAAGCACCGCTTAATGCTTATTATTACCTTGGAGTTGCATATCGATTAAACAAGGAGTACGAAAAGGCAATAGATGCTTTTAATACATTCGATGAGAAAATGTCTAAAAAGGAAAGAAAGTCTGTGCAAGGTATGTTTATCGAGCGCGAAATTCAATCTTGTCGTGATGCAATGGAGGTTATTGATGCAGAAAGAATGAAAATTGAAAAAATACTAGTGAGCGAGTTAAAAGAGCCAAATGTACGTTGTCCAATATTATGTTGGGAAGCTAACAGATTAATTTTTACTAATGGTAGATATAATATATTTCCACCAGATATAAATTATAATACCGAATATAGCGAAGGTCCTTTTGATGGTGTATATATGGCTGATAGAACAGAAAAAGGTCAATTTGCCAATCCTAAAAATATTACAAACGATTTGCAAATCCCATATCCTTATATTCCGGTTACTGCTACTGCAGATGGTGCTGAACTTTATTTAATTGCAGATAAATATGACAATGGTGATATTTATATGAGTAAATTCGAGGATGGTAAGTATCAACCTGCCGAAAAAGTTAAAAAGCTAAATACTCGAAAGTGGGAATCTCATGCGACTATTACTGCCGACGGGAAAAGAATATATTTTACAAGCTTGCGTAAAGGTGGTCAGGGTGGTTTGGATATTTGGTATAGCGACAGAGACGAAGAAGGCAAATGGCAAAAGCCAGTTAATTTGGGTCCCGAAGTTAATACCCCTTTCCACGAAGAAATGCCTTATGTTATTCGCAACGGAAATGCACTTTATTTTAGTTCCGAGTCACATACTAATGTTGGCGGATTTGATGTATTTTATACCAATTGGGATGAACAAAATAAAAAGTGGTCAGCACCAATAAATTTAGGATATCCCTTTAGTACCGGAGGTAATGATATGGGATATATAGTTGAGAATACTCCAGTATTTGCGTTTTGTCCGGTAAATGATAATAAAAGACGTGCAGGTGTAGATGAGTGCGATTGTATTAGTCTTATTGATGAAGAAGCACCTCAACTTGCAAAAATTTCGGGTATAATCGAGTTAGATCCTGAAAATCAAGAAAAACTTATGCAGGTAAGGGTTAAACTTATCGATAAAGATAGTGGCGAAGAGATTGCTAATGTTAAATTGGACGAAAATGGTAACTATATTATCGAAGGAGTTGAAGCCGGTAATTATGATTTAATTGCTTATGATCAATCAGGAGACCTTATGACTCGTGCAATCGAAGTTCCTCAGAACGAAAGTTGGGATATTTCAGGCATAGATATGGTAATAAAAGCTCCGGATCTTGCTAATAATGATGAGAACAATAATCCTGATAACAATAATGAATCTTTGATGATCGAGAATGTTTTCTTTGATTTTGACAAGTACGACATCAAATCTGAGAGTACTAATAATCTTGACATAATTGCAGATTACCTCAAGAAAAATCCAGAGTCAAAATTCAAAATTTCAGGACACACCGACCATTATGGTACTGAATTGTACAATATGGACTTAAGTAAGAATCGTGCGATTTCTGTTCAAAATTACCTCTTGAATAAAGGTGTTAGCAAAGCACAATTAAGCATCGAGTACTATGGAGAGCAAATGCAAATTACTGTCGAAACAGAAGATGATGCTATAAGACATTTGAATCGTCGAGTTGAGTTTTCTGTTGTTAAACAAGGACAACCTCAAGTCGTTGTTAAGACTATTATTATTCCTGAGGGGTATTTGTTGCCTTAAAAGTATATATTATAGCTGAAATGGAGGTGATTTATCCTCCCGCTAATAAATGTAAAATCATCAAATTATCGCCTTCTTTTACTATGGTGTGGGGATAATCTTCTTTTTCGATAAAAGTATTATTTAACTTGACAATTATTTTCTGATATGAGAATTTTTTGATTTCCATAATTTTGGAAATGCTTAATTGTTGCTCGTCAAACTCTTGATCTCTGTTGTTTAGAATTATTTTCATTTTTTTTCGTTAAATAAAATTTTTGAGTTTCTCGAAAAATTACCTATTATTTTTTTTATTTTTTTTCGTTTAACAAGATTTCTAAAACTGCGTTTGCCTGCATGTTTGAAACTATTCCAACCCTTGGTGCAAGTGGAGGATTGTTCTCTGATATTTCGTTTTTTTCATCGCCACAAACGATTACCTTATCGTATTTTTGTTCTTTTATCTCATTGTTTTTACCCCAACCGGCTATACCTATTCCACATACCAGATACTTGTCGGGAAATGTTTTTATTACAGTTTTTATAATCATTTCTTTTGCATCTGTCTTATCAAAAGCCTCGACAATCACATCACAATTTTTAAAAACTTCGGGCACGTTTTCTTCAGTTAAAAAAACATTTTGGACAATTACTTTTGTTTTTGGGTTTATTCTCTCGATATTTGTTTTAAGAGTATTGGCTTTTGGTTTACCAATTTGATCCCAGAAATAGTATTGACGGTTCAAATTAGATTCTTCGATTATGTCGAAATCGGCAATAACAATAGTACCTACGCCAACTCGAGCAAGAGCAACTGCGCAGTTTGACCCTAGTCCTCCACAGCCGGCGATGCCAACTGTTTTAGATTTTAATATTTGTTTTATTTGGCTAAACCTCATTTTGTAAAAATATAAAAAAAGCCCTATTTCAGGGCTTTAATAATTATTGTAAAGGTTTAATAACTTCTATTAGTTCGGGTAAATCCATTCCAATTTTTTTGAGATGTTCAATTTTTGGAACTCCATTGTTAGTCCATCCTCTTCTTTCATAAACCGCATCCAGAAGTTTTTCGTATTGGTCTTCGCGATGTTTACGGAGAACGGCCATTTTTTCTTCAGTTGATTTTCCTTGTATATCATAATTGAGAATTTCCTGAAGTTGTTTGTCGTATCTTTCAGCTCTTGACTCGTATTCTTCGGCAGTAACAGGTCCGGCAGCTCTATATGGTTGAGCATCATGTTTTCTTAAACCATAACCTCTTCGGATATTGAAAATTCTTTGGAAATTATATACCCTTTCTGATTGGACTATAAGTCCGGCTTCGTCGAGTTTTTTGCCTGTAACACCTTCGTAAACAGCAAGATAATTTCTAACGTGCTTAGGGATTTTGTGAGGTTCATCTTCGAGTTTGTTGTCAGCTGGAGTAACATCATTCCAAACGATTTTGCAAAGACCTTGTAGTCCGAACCAAGTTCTGAACATTGGGAACCAGTGAAGAGCATCTGCTTTATCGTCGAAAGTTGGGATTTGATTATTAACCATATCCATAAAAATAAGCCATGCTTCATCGTGCTGAGGTCCTTTGTTTGTCATAGCATAACCACCTTGCTGAGCTAAAGATTCTTTTGAGACATACTGAGAGTACTCCAGCCCTTTGTTTTCCATCCCAATGTCTTGAAGGAACTGAGCATCAGCACCATATTTTTCGACAAATAGTTTTTTCATTTGACGAACGCCTGTTCCGGCAATTTTACCAAAACCTTCTCCTCTGGCTAGTTGATGAAGTAATTCTAGAGCAGCTTCTGCATTGCCAAAATTAAGTTCAAGACCTCCTGTTATTTCTTTATTTATTACTCCGTTTTCATAGCATTCCATAATGAAAGCAACAATTGTTCCCCATGTAATAGTACAAATGCCATAAGTATCACAATAAAAATTTGCTTCGAGAATAGGTTGGTAATCAAATACGCCAATATTTGACCCTAAACCTGCTGCTGTTTCGTATTCCGGTCCGTCAACAATAACTTTTGTGCCTTTATATGGTCCTGTTTTTAGTTCAAAATCGTCTGCACCTTTAGCACACTGCATTGCACAACCAATCCAACATCCGTCATTTATTCCAAGAGTAAACCATTTGTCTCGTAAAAAATCTGAATGTATTTTTGGAGCATCTTTGTGGGTTCCATATTTAAAATTATGTGTAGGTAGCAAATCGTAATCGCTCATTACGTTGACAATATTTGCAGTACCTTTTTTCTTCATTTGGTTTTGCTTATCGTCCAAATCTCTCATCTCTCCTGCATAATCGCGACCAACTTCCATTATCTTCTCTAGATCTACGACATTATTTAAATTCCCTTTTACGCCAGGGATTTTAGCAACAATAGCTTTGATGTTTTTATTGCGAAAAACAGTACCAATACCACCTCTACCGGCTTGTTTTAGTCTAACCATTTTTCGTTTACTGTCCCAAAAAGTAAAGTTTAGCATTCCAATTAGCGAATGTTCGGCAGCAGCACCTGCAGATACAATGCCAATGTTTTTTGCATCTTTTTCGTCTTCAGCAAAATATTCGGTAAGCTCTTCGCCCATAATATGAGAATCAACAGCAAAACCCGGATCTTCGTATATCTTTACGATATGATTAACGCCATCAATAAAAATAATAATGTCTTTTTCTGCTTTTCCTTGTAATTCAAGTGCATCAAATCCCGAGAACTTCATAAAAGGTCCAAAAAATCCACCAACATTAGAATCCATAACCGAATCGGTTTGTGGAGATAATGAAACCACAAGCGATTTGCCTGCGCCCGAATATTGTGTAATTCCACCAATTGGTCCGGGAGAAATAATTATTTCGTTTTCGGGATCATCCCATTTTGTGGATGGAGTGGTTGCGTCCCATAACAGTCTAAGTCCAAATCCTTTACCGCCAACAAACTTTTCTTTCATTTGCTCGCTAACAGGTTTTTCTTCGATTCTACAATCACCGACATTAATATAAAGTGTACGATTGTTATATCCTTTGTCAATTGGATGCCACTCGTACGACCATTCTGCAAGTTGCTTTTCTCTTGCCTTAAGATCTTTTAAGTTTTGTGTCATATCTGTTTTGTTTTCTGTTTTTGTTTCTGTTGTTGACAAATCTAATTCATTTTTGAGAGATAACCAAGAACTTAGGTCAGAATTTGATGAAAACTAATAAACTTGTGGTCAATTATTGTGGAAAATGTTTTCTTATTGGCTTTAAATCTTGATGATATTTAGACTCTTTAGATGATTGATAAACTGATCATAATTGCTTGAGCTAATCGGAATAATTTCATTTCGGATTCGGATTCTTTTGTTCTCAATTGATTCAATTTTATCGATGCTAACCAGAAATGAACGATGAACACGAAAGAATTTGTTTCTTGGTAGATTGGTTTCAAAATCAGTAAATGTTTGCAATGTCATGATGTTTTCGGTCTTGGTAAATATTCGCAAATAGTCGCGCATACCTTGAATATACAATATGTCGTCAAAGCAAACTTTTTGATGTTTGTACGCTGTCTTTACGAACATGAAGTTGCTTTCTTTGGATTGATCTTGAAATGGAACCTGATGAGCCAATTGTTTCTTTGAATTAAAACACTCATTTGCCTTTAAGCAAGATTTATAAAGCCTGTTAAAATCAAAAGGTTTTAATAGATAATCGCAAACATCCATATCGTAAGCCCTTAGAGCATATTTGTCATAGGCGGTGGTCAGAATAATTATTGGTCGTCTTTTCATCAGTTCAATTGCATCTAGTCCCTGAATATCGTCCATCATAATGTCAATAAATGCTAAGTCAACATCATTCGATTGTAGGAATCGCAAAGCTGAAATAGAGTTGCTAAATGTCTCAACAATATTTATGAAGCTTACCTTTTTTAGATATCTAACAAGTTTTGAAATTGCCAAAGGCTCATCATCAATAATTATGCAATCAATTTTCTCCATTTTCTCCATTGTCTAATTCTATTGTAAGTTTAACGGTGTACCAATTATCTCTGTTAGTCATTTCTAGATTATATTTTTGACTGTAAACTAAATCTAGGGTTCTAACTACGTTAGAAATGCCTACTCCTCCCTGCTTGTCGTATTCCATTTGCTTTATTTGGTTCATTGTGCAAAGTGTTACCTTATTATTGACAAAAGTAATGGAAATGTATATCTTGGAATCGTCATCCTTTTTACCATAAATTAATGCATTCTCGACAAAAGGGATAAATAATCTTGGAACAATCAATAGGCTTTCGTATTCACCACATATTTTAAGCTCAATTTTATCTGATTTAATAAGTCTTAGCTCATACAGCTCGATAAAATTTGTTATGTAGTTTATTTCTTTATTTACCGGTACTCTACGAACATTGGTTTCGTATATTGAATATCTAAGAAGATTTGAAAGGTTAACTATTGTTTGCGAGGCAGATTCGGGGTCAGAATAAATAAGTGAATCTATATTATTAAGGGTGTTAAATAAAAAGTGTTGGTTTAGCTGGATTTTTAAGAAACTCAACTCATGATCGATTTTTGCTTTGGCAATCTCGTACATTTCTCGTTGACTATGTACCCACTTTCTTATTAAGTGAATAATATTAATCATTGCTACTGGGAAAAATAATCCGTATGTATATTTTAATAGATTGAAATCCCAAAATGATTGGATATGGCTGTGGTAAAACATTGCAGCAATAATATAAACGAAGACAACCCGATATATTAGTATCCCAATACCCAACGACATTAGCCAATAAACTAGTAATGAGAAATACCTTTTTTTAGCAAGTGTTTTATCTGTGAATGTAATTATTAGATATGATATTAATATGTCAATACTAATATAGACTAAGTTATCGCGGATTAAATCTGAAAATTCAAAGTTGTAATTGTAGTTACAATAAATTATGTAGAGCACAAAATATGTTAACCAAAAAGCGGCATGCTCCAGAAGTTTATATAAAAATCTAGTCTTTGAGTTTATAATTTTAGTCTTTATTCTCACAAAATTGGTTAATAGTTTTTGTAAAACTAATAATATGACTGTAATGATTATCTTAAAGTTAATTTAATTAACATTATTTTAAGTTAAAATCTGCGAAAACAGAAAAATAATCTACGAAAAGCAATAATGTTTTTGTTTACTGTCTAAATTGGGCATGTCGAATTTTTAAAACACATGATATTACAGGGTTTAAAGTTGGATTAACACAAATTAACAAACTATCACAATAGTTGCATGACGAATTGTTTTGATGGTTTGTCGAAACGATTTGTTTTAGCTTATTTGCTCATCTACATTTGCCTCAGAAACCAAAAAATATTTTAGATATGAAAAAATTATTTACATTATTATTTATTGTCTCAGGAGTTATTGTTTTTGCTCAAACCACTCAAATACCGGTTTTGAATAAGGTGAAAACTATGGAAGGAAATATCAGGCGCGACCTTCCTGAATTAGGCCCTAATGATTATAAAAATGATATTATTAATGAAACCTTTGAGACATGGCCGCCAACCGATTGGCAGATTATTAATGGTAGCGAAAGTGTTGGCAATCAGCAATGGCATCAATCGGGGACAACAAATATGTATGCATCTGTAGAATATGATAATGGTGATGGTGTAGTTCGCAATCAGGACGAATGGATGATAACTCCTCTTGTTACTATTCCTGAAAATGCATTTTTAACATTTGCTTTTCACTCTAATCCTTATTGGATGGTGGATCCAAATAATAATGCTGATGTAAAAGTTTTAGTTTCTACCGATGCTACGAACTGGACAGAAATATGGAATGAGGATGAATACGTGTGGGAATATGATGTTTGGACAGATGTTTACTTAAATCTTTCGGATTACGAAACTCAAAGCATTTATATTGCATTTCAATACGAAGGTTCTGATGCTTGTTGGTTTTATATTGATGATGTTCGTGTTTATTCTTTACCTGAATTCGATATTGAAATTTCAAAAGCAAATATTAACTTCTTCGAAATTTTCGATTATCACGAAGAGCCTGATTATTACTATTATAGCTCTCATTATTCAAAAATTCCATTCGAGTTGCTAGATGGTAATGAAGATGCTTATTTAGTGTTTAATGCTGAAGTAATAAATAAAGGATTTGGTACCGGTACTGTACAATGTAATGTTGTTATTAATGATCCTAACGGAGACGAGGTGTATAATCAAACAAGTTATAATGAAACTGAAATCGGCGAAATGCAAGTAGATACTGTTGATGTTGGTTATGCAGATGGTACTGAGTTTGTACTTAACAATCCGGTGAAAGGTGTTTACGAAGTAATTTATACAATTTTTGTTGGTGAGCCAGGAGTAAACCCAATCAACATTTTTAAAGATAAAGAGGTTTTAACGAAAACATTAAATTTTGAGATTACAGACAAAGAATATTCAAGAGCAGATAATATCAATGACGAGTTTATTGGTCCAAAATATTGGGAAGGTGGCGACACAGATGGCGATATCTTGACCGTAAAGTATTTATTTTTTGAGGACGTTACTGTTGACACTGTTAAAGCTTTTATTCATGAAGATACTGATCCCGGAACAGCTCTAATTTGTAATATCTGGCAGTATGACGAAGGTACATCGGGTTACACAATCAAAGCTTCTTCATCTTTGGTAACAATTGAGCAAGAAGATATTGGAACCTGGAAATCCTTTGTGTTTAATGATCCTGCGCTTATTGTTGCCGACCTTAATTATACTGCAACATCTGCTCTAATTGGATTTGAGTTTTATTTTAATGGAGAAGATAATAATTTGTGGTTGGGTTGTGACAAAACGTCTCCTTCAAGTCCCTGGGGAACATTATGGTATTTGAATTCCGGACAAAATGCAAATACATGGACAGCTATTACAAATTTTGTTGGTGTTCCAATGATTAAAGCTGTGTTGCATGACGATTCAGGTGATGTTAATCAAACGCTATTTGAGAATAGTATTAATATATATCCTAATCCTGCTACAGATTTCGTAAGAATTAGCGGTGTTGAAAACTGTCAAATTGAAATTTACAACAATATTGGGGCGAAACTAACTCGATTTGTTGCGCAAAGCGATATGTGTAATATCGATATGTCAGATTATCCTGCAGGGTTGTATTATGTTATGGTTAGCTCGGTTTCCGGAGAAAATAGAACTGCAGTAAAAAAGATAAGTAAAATCTAAAAATATTATTGCCCATAAAAGTAAATTTCTCATAACAAATAGACAAAATTGGTAAATATTCATTCAAAAACCATAATGGGCTTTAATTTGATAAACTTCGGGATTTTCCCGAAGTTTTCTTATTTTTACCAAAAACTGAATAGATGATGAAAACCGATGTTGTTATTATTGGAGCAGGAGCTTCCGGAATGCTTGCAGCAATTCGTTCTGCAGAATTGGATTTGAAGGTTTTAGTTCTCGAAAAGATGAGTCAACCCGGACGCAAACTTCTTATTACAGGTAAAGGGCGTTGCAATATTACAAACTCGGCCGAAATTAAGGATTTTATCACGCAGGTATATCCTGATGGGCGATTCTTATATCCGGCATTTAAAGCCTTTTTTAACGATGATATTATTTCATTGCTTGAGGAATGTGGCGTAGAGACAATACTCGAAAGAGGTGGCAGGTATTTTCCTAAAAGCGAGAAAGCTGCCGATGTTGTTGAGGCTCTTTTAAAAAAAGCAAAAGAGGTTGGCGTAAAATTTAAGTGCAATACCAGGGTTAATGAGATTTTGTCAGATGGAAAAAGAATTATTGGCGTTGAGTATGTTGAAAATGGGAAAACAGAAATAATTGATACAGCAAAAGTTATTGTTTGCTCAGGGGGGAAATCATATCCGGGCACAGGATCCACCGGTGATGGTTATCATTTAGCTGCTAAAGTTGGTCATACTATTGAAAAACTTTTCCCGGTTTTAGTCCCTCTTGTTACAAAAGAAGACTACTGCTCAAATATGCAGGGCTTAACGCTTAAAAATATTAATGCAGGTCTTTATATTGATGACAAACTTGTAAAAGAAGAATTTGGAGATTTAATGTTTGCACACTATGGTTTGTCTGGTCCTGTAATTCTTACTTTAAGTCGTGATGCTGTTTTTGCATTAGAATCGAAATCAAAAATTAAAATAATAGTCGATTTTAAACCAGCTTTAGATTACGAAAAACTTGATATCCGTATTCTTAGGGATATTAACGAACACGGAAAAATGAAAGTTGCCAATTTGTTTAAGTTGTGGTTACCTCAAAAAGCAATTCCGGTTTTTCTCGATATATTAGAAATTGATGCAGAAAAACCTGCACATCAAATTTCGGCAGACGAAAGGAGACACATTATTAAATGCTTAAAGTCATTTGAGCTAAATATTATTGGTCATCGGGGGTTTAAAGAAGCAGTGGTTACATCAGGAGGAGTAAGCTTGGATGAGGTTAATCCTAAAACTATGGAGTCGAAAGTTGTTAGCGGATTGTATTTTGCCGGTGAAGTTCTAAATCTAGATGCAAATACTGGAGGCTATAATCTACAGATAGCATTTTCTACCGGTTGGCTTGCCGGAAATTCAGTATAAAAAAAGGTGCCCATTTGAGCACCTTTTTTTACAAGTTGTTATTTTATTAATTCTTAATTAACTTAAAGTTGATCGTTTCTGTATGTGTTGTTAGTCTGATAAAATACATTCCAGGAACAAAGTCTTCAACATTAATGTCTTCAACATAATCAGATTGAACATTTAATTGTTTGCTGATAATAACCTTTCCTTGAACATCAACAACACTGTAGCTTAGTTCTCCTTGATAATCTGAGACACTTAACTGACAGTTTTCGCGAGTTGGGTTAGGATAGATGTCAAATCTTCCGTTGATAAGTGCTTGGTCGATATCAGAACAAACCGTAACCACAACAGTCATTGTATCCTGAGCAGCACAATACTCATTTTCAACCCAAACCCATACTTGGTAGTCACCAGAGAAAGTATAGTTTGCAGTATAGGTGTTGCTTTCTAAAGCACCCATCCAAATTACATAGTCGTATGCATCTGTAAGCGTGTAAGTGAATTCTTCACCCTCACAAGCATTAACAGATTCCGGTAAGTTAACAACAGGTGATTCGTAAACAGTTATTGTAAACTGCTCAGAAATCGCATCACATAAATCACCGGCAGGATCATCAGTTAGAACAGTAAATGTAATTGTCTGGTTTAGGTCAGTTGCATCTGGAATATAAACAATATCAAATGGTGATGTTGTAAATACAGACTGTTCTAATACACCGGCACCGTCATGAGTCACTGTTACTTCTGAGGCATTTCCTCCAAACATATTTCCATTGAGAGTAAAATCTTCTGCACTACAAGCAATACCACTGTTTGCAGAGATTGTCAATGTGGTAGGATTATCACAAGAACAATCTACTAGAACTTCTGAGCTAACATTTGTACAGCCGCTTTGATCGATAGTAATTGTATATGTTCCGTTAGCAACATCAATAAATTGAGTCTCGGTTTGGAATACAACTCCATCTATAGAATATGTATATTCTGCTCCAATTGGATCAGTAACTGTTATTACACCTGCGCCATTTGTTCCATTGCAAAGAACATCAACACTAGGAACAACAGGAACAGGATTAACTATAATATTAACAGTATTCGACATAGCCGGACTGTTTGTTACACAAGTTTCAGATGAGGTCATTGTGCAATAAACATCATCACCATCATTAAGTGTGCTAGTGGTATAGATTGGATTATTTGCAGCCCCAATATTTACACCA
>JAFGVU010000232.1 GCA_016937855.1 Bacteroidales bacterium
TATGTTAGTATATCTTCCATTTTGAGTGTTTTTTAATATATTTGCAAAGATAACAAAATCAACGTTATTTTAAACTACCGCCTAAAATATATTCAATAAAAAAAACTAAATAACTATTTTTAATTGATTTTAATATTTGCTCATAAATATAAAGTATAAAATTGTTAGATTTTATTAAACTTTCATAATAAAACAAAAAAGGGAGCAACCAAGCTCCCTTAAAAAATATTTAAACAAAAATTATTGAATTGAGAATTTTTTGTTAATAATTACATTATCAACTTGTATTTTAATAGTATAAATGCCTGATTGTAAATCGTTTACATTAATTTTATTATTATATGAAGTTAACAATACCTCTCTAACTTTTTGACCAAGATTATTAAAAATAACAACGTTGTAGGTTTTATTTTCACCAAATTCAACATTAATATAATCGTTTGCAGGGTTCGGATAGATATTAATCATATCATCATAAATAGTATTTAAGCCTACAATACTAACAGAAAGAGTGTTACAAACAAAATTCTGACCACAATCATCAGTTACAGTAAAACAAACAGTATAAGTTCCATCGACGTCATAAGTGTGAATTGGATTTTCATCAGTTGAAGTTGTACCGTCGCCAAAGTCCCAACTATAAGTGGCAGAACCTGTTACAGTAGTAGTATTTGTAAACGTAGCCGTTAATTGATTTGAGCTAAAAACAAATTCAGGAATAACACTACAAACATCAACTTGTGAGCAAGATACATCTTCGCCGCAATCATCATTTACAGTTAAACAAACAGAGTAAGTTCCATCGGCGACATAAGTATGAATTGGATTTTCATCAGTTGAAGTTGTACCGTCGCCAAAGTTCCAACTATAAGTAACAGAACCTGTTACAGAAGTAGTATTTGTAAATGTAGCAGTTAATTGATTTGAGCTAAATACAAACTCAGGAATAACACTACAAACATCAACTTGTGAGCAAGATACATCTTCGCCACAATCATCAGTTACAGTAAAACAAACAGTATAAGTTCCGTCAGTTGCGTAAATATGAACAGGATTTTCATCAGTTGAAGTTGTACCGTCGCCAAAATTCCAACTATAGTTTGCTGTTCCTGAATATGTTGAAGAATTAGTAAAATCAACAACTAAATCATTATTTGCATAACTAAAATTTGCAGTTGGTTTACAAACAGTAACATTGTAAGAAATTTGATCGGTGTAACAACTATTATTAAGAGTTAAAACAACGGTATAAGTACCGGAGGAAGCATAAGTGTGCGAAGGATTTTCATTGGTTGAAGTATTACCGTCGCCAAAATTCCAAGAGTAAGTTACATCACCATAGGTAGTTGAAGTATTAGTAAAATCAACAGACAACTCAGTTGCATAATATGAAAAATCAGGCACAAAATAACATACTTCACCAAAATTAGCATTTAAAGCAAAAGCCACAGGAAAACTATAAAACTCAGGATTATGCCAAAGACCATTAAAATAAACCCATGATAATCCGGGAACATAAGACTCAGTATTAGTATAAAGAGAGACAGAACCATCAACAGGTTCTTCTATGGTAATAACATACGAACCTGGTGCGAGTTCGAAAAAAGCATTTTCGAGAGGCAATGTGTAAGTTCCGGGAACACCGGCAGAAACTAGAACAGAATCAGTAGTTGCAATAAGTAAATCAGGAACACCTGCATTCATGTTATAAACTTTACCTACTACTTTCATATCAACAGAAGGGCTTGATAGATTAACAGTAATAGAAGTTAAATAATCTGTTTGGAATATTTCGAACTGAGTTCCAAGTAGTCCGGCTACTCCCGTTCCGATACTTAAAGCACCTGTATAATCTCCACTTAATAACGAATAGACTGTATCTGTTAGTTCAGTATAACCATACATTGTATCATTTAAAGGAGTTTCATCAACTTCGTCCATACTTGCAATAAATTGAAAATCATACACCCCAATAACAGTTGGCAAAAATGGATTATTAACAGTTAAAAGAGTATCTTCGTTTGGAACAAGTTGAGCAATTGATTTTGTTTCGGAATAAACAATATTAGAGTTCAAAAAAGCATTTACAGTAAGAGTTGGATTTGTTAAAATCTGAGCACCTTTGTTTAAAACTCTACCATTTGGACTAACCGGTTGAAATTGATTTAAAGGCGTTTTTTTATAAAAATGATCAATGTTTTTTGATAAAAGTTCAATATCATATTCAATAGAGCTATGAACACAAATATCATCTAATATAATCAAATTATCGTCGTTAGAATCATGAACAAAAGCAATGTATATACATTCGCCGGCATAACCTGATAAATTAACCTCCCATTCCTGCAATAATCCTCTTGTTCCATTATAATCTGTATGAACAATTCCGGCAGACATTGTAGCAGTGCCATTAACGCTTTCGGCAAAAACAGCAACTGTGTCGGTAAAATCAACTAAATTAGTACCGGTTTTAGATACTAATACTTTGTAACCATCACAAAACGAAGGACCTTCAAAAGGAGCAGATTTCCATGTTAATACAAAATCAGAACTACAAATACAAAGCTGATTTGTTATTAACCAATCATTAGCTTGACCCATAGGACTAAACCAAGAAGATGAAGCTGCAACCCAGTTTGTATCGCCTATTGTTGTGTGTTGATCGTCAGGATAAATATAAAATTCAGCTGGGCGTCCATTTGCATCGGTGTTTCCATCTAAATCCGAATTTAACCAAGTAACAGGAATTAGCTTTGATTGAAAGTCCTCAAAAAGCAAGGTATCATCACAAAGTTTAGGATTTATACTGTTTATATTAATATTAAAATTTCCAATTCGCCCATAATGATGTCCAACATTTTTAGTTTGAGCCTGAGCATAAGTCGAATTTGAGATAATTACGTTATTGCTTCCTCTTTGATTTTGAGAAAAAGTTAGAAAATTTGCAAAAAGAATTACAAATACAAAAAACAATGTTTTTTTCATTTTTTAAGTTTTAAATTAAGCTGCTAAAGTAATTTTCCAAACTATAAAATGCAATTACTATTGACGAAATCATTTTAATAGAAGAAGAAAAAAAAATAAAACACTATAAATAAGAACTTTAACAAACAAGATTTTTTGTGTTTTTTTGACGAACAAAAAATAAATCAAA
>JAFGVU010000040.1 GCA_016937855.1 Bacteroidales bacterium
AGCAGACAATACATAGGAACGTTTATGCACCTGCGCGAAAAATTCAATTACAAAGCAAACGAACAAATCACTGTCATTGAATTGCCCTACAAAGATGATGTAGCTTCACTTTATGTATTGTTCCCTTGCGACACTTGTAATATTGATGATTTTATCCAAAGTCTTAATAGTGTAAAATTCGATGAACTAACTAAAAATCTCGACAACACTCTTATCGATTTATTAATACCAAAATTTAAAATTGAATCAAAATACAGACTCAAAAAACCTCTGCAAAATCTGGGAATGGAATCAGCATTTACATTAAAAGCTAATTTCAAACGAATGACAGGCAAAAGCGATTTATATATTGATGATGTTATTCATCAGTCTTTTATCGAAATTGACGAAAAAGGAACAGAAGCTGCTGCTGCAACAGCTGTTGTTGTGAGAGAAAAGTCGGCTCCACAAGTTACTTATGTCAATTTAAACAGACCATTTGTGTTTGTGATTAAAGAAAATTATAAAAATTCTGTTTTATTTGTTGGTAAATTTATGAATCCTTAATAAAATTATTAGATGAAATACGTATTAGCGATTTTTAGCTTAATAATTATATCTACAGGCGTTTTTGCTCAATTTGGATATAAAAACTCTTTGGAAACAAAAGAAGGAATCGAAATTAAGTACAAAGTTGTTCACGAAAAGTTTTTCGACAATAAAAGTCCTGTTCAGTTGAGATTAAAACTGAAAAACACAAATGATTATTCGGTTAATTTGAATTTTGAAATTGAATATCAAATCGATTTTACAAAGAAATATCAAAGTGGAGAAATTACTTTGGAAATTCCGCGCAAATCAGCAAAAACAGGCAAAATGCATGGTCTGGTATTCGAAATCAACTCTACTGATAAAAATGTTTTCGATTCTGATGATGCTGAATGGATTTTTACTATTTTTGAGGTTGAGAGATTAAAAGAATTGGAAAATTAGAAAATTTTTGAGTGGATCAAAGATTTGTTTTGGATGAGTGACAGGTAAAATAAACAATAAACTAAATTAAATTTTTATGAAAAAACTAATGTTATTGATATTGCCGGCAATGTTTTTCTTTGCTTGCAATAATGCAGACACAAAAACAGAAAAAGACGAATGTTGCGACAAAGACAAAAAAGAAGAATGTAGCGATGTTTGTAAAAAAGACGTCATGACAGTTGAGACTCTTATGGCAAGTCTGGAAGAAAAAGTTGATCAAGAAGTTGTTGTTTGCGGAAAATGCACTCACATTTGTGATCATTCGGGCAGAAATATTTTTGTAAACTCTTTCGAAAACGAAGAAGTTGTTATTGTTGGTAAAGCAGGCGAAGGAATCGAAAAATTTGACAAAGCTTTAGAAGGTAAAGATGTTGTTGTTAAAGGAAAGCTTATTGCCGTTGAAGTTGAACACGAAGACGAACTTGAAGTTCACCACGATGTTGAATTAAACTATTACATCGAAGTAACAGAAGTTAGTCAGTGTTCTTGCGAAGGTAAATGTAAAAATCACGACAAAACTGCCGGTTGTTGCAAAGGTAACGAAGAACACAAATGCAATGGTGAACATAAACAAGACCATAAATGCTGTGGTGATCACGAAAAAAAGCACGAAAATTGTAAAGAAGGATAAAACAACTTGTTATTCTTTTGGATAAATCAAAAAAATGAAATAAAGTTATTTTGATTACTATAAAAGCCTCTAAATGGAGGCTTTTTTATTATTTTTGTGCGAATAATAAACTTTATGAACAAAAAGAAAGTAGCATTTTACACTTTAGGTTGCAAACTCAATTTTGCAGAAACTTCTACAATATCTCAATATTTCGAAAATGCTGGATATGAGATTGTGAATTTTTCAAAAGATGCAGATATTTATGTCATAAACTCTTGCTCGGTTACATCGAATGCTAATAAAAAAAGTAGAAATGCTATCTCTCGTGCAAAAAACAGGAATCAAAATGCAATAGTCGTTTTAACCGGTTGTTTTGCTCAACTCCAATCAGAGAATTTAAAAGAAAACCACGCAATAGACTACATTATTGGAGCAAACGATAAAGATAAAATTATCGATCTTATCAACAGTCTCGAAAAAACTAACACAACCGAGATAATTACAACCGACCACAAAGACATGAAAAGGTTTTTCCCATCTGTGTCTTATGGAGATCGTACGCGTTCCTTTTTTAAGATACAAGATGGGTGTGATTACTTTTGTGCATATTGCACAATCCCATATGCACGAGGCCGAAGCAGAAATCAAAGCATAGAGCAAACAGTATCACAAGCACGAGATATTGCAAAAAAAGGAATAAAAGAAATTATTCTTACAGGAATAAATATCGGGGACTTTGGAAAATCGACAGGAGAAAATTTTTATGACCTACTTGTAGAATTAATTAAAGTAGAAGGCATAGAGCGAATCAGATTAGGGAGCATTGAACCAAACCTGCTTACAACACAAATTATCGAACTAGTTGCTACAAATAAAAAGCTTCTTCCTCATTTTCACATACCACTACAAACAGGTAGCGACAAATTACTAAAACTAATTCGCCGGAAATACGACACAAGTTTGTTTCGCGAAAAAATAGAAATTATCAAAACTCTAATTCCGGATGCGTTTATTGGCATCGACTTAATTGTTGGATTAAATGGGGAAACTAACGAGATGTTTGAAGAAACAAAAACTTTCATCCAATCCTTAGATATTTCCTATATCCATCACTTTCAGTATTCGGAACGAGAAGGAACGCCAGCAGTAAATTTTTCACCAAAAACAAATCCTCAAGAAAAACAAGAAAGAGCGAATATAATAACCGAAATATGTGAGTCAAAACATAAAACATTTTTAAATTCTCAAGTTGGGAGTATTCATGAAGTGCTTTTTGAAACTTCAGTAAAGAAGAACAAAATCTTTGGATATACCGAGAACTACATCAAAGTCTCAACTGATTATGACGAACAAATAATCAATAAAATTTTAAAAATCAAAATCACAGGATTCATTGATAATGAAACAATGAATTGTATAATACTATAAAACAAATGGACTTTAAAAAAATAACTGAGGAAGTAATAACTGTTGCTAAATCTGCCGGTAAGATAATTAAAAACAACCTTGGGCATCTTCACCATAACGACATCGAAAAAAAAGGATTAAACGATTTTGTGACTAAGACTGACAAAGCATCGGAAAAGCATATTGTTGCTGAACTATCCGAATTACTTCCTGAAGCAGGCTTTATCACCGAAGAAGGCACATCCATGAAGAAAGGAGAGCGATACAATTGGGTTATTGACCCTCTTGACGGAACAACAAATTTTATTCATGGCTTCTTCCCATTCGCTGTTAGCATAGCTTTGATGGATAAAAATGAAGTAATTGCAGGTGTAGTTTATGAAATCGGATTTGACGAGTGTTTTTATGCATGGAAAAACGGTGGTGCTTATTTAAACGATAAAAGGATAATGGTTTCGTCTCAATCAAACTTTTCAGCCTCTCTTTTAGCAACAGGCTTCCCTTATCACGAGTTCGAGCTCCTCGACAAGTATATCGATTTGCTAAAACATCTCACTAAAAACACTCAGGGAATCCGCAGATTAGGTTCGGCAGCAACAGATTTAGCCTATGTTGCCTGTGGCAGATTCGATGGATTTTACGAATACGATCTAAAACCTTACGATGTTGCAGCCGGATGTATAATTCTTACAGAGGCAGGTGGCAAAGTCAGCGATTTTTCCGGAGGAGACAAATATATTTTCGGCAAAGAAATAGTATCGTCTAACAACTATATATTTGATGAGTTTTTGAAAATTGTCAAGAATTTTATGCTTGATTAACATTTCTTAAACATAAAAATTCGCATCAAATAAAAAAATTGATTAAATTGCATTACATTAAAAAGAAATAATATGAAAACTATTTTAATAAGTTTAAGTTTCACACTAATAAGCCTCCTATCCTTTTCAAATTTGGAGGTGTATTTTATGTATGCAACCTTTAATTCACCTAGCGGACCATATATAGAAACATATTTAAGCACAATCGGCAACTCTGCAAAGTTTGTGCGTTCGGCAAACGGTAGTTTTGTTTCCGAAATTGAAATAACCATGATTTTCCGCAAAGTTGATTCGGTGGTTGCTGTGAACAAATACACATTAAAGAGTCCTGAAGTAATCGATACAGCCGCAAGAAAGCCAAATTTTATCGACTTACAGAGGGTCAGTTTACCATCCGGAATATACAATTTTGAGTTACACATTAAAGATATTCACAGCAAACAAGAAGCTTATAAATTTAACGACATCATTCATATCGATTATGCAGCCGACAAACTACAGTTTAGCGGAACACAATTAATTGAAGACATTACTCCATCGCAAAACGAAACCGCACTAACTAAAAACGGGTATGATCTTTTACCATATATTTCAAATTTTTATCCCGAAAATTTTCACAAATTGAGTTTTTACACAGAAATTTACAATTCTGACCAACAAATTGGTGATGATTTTATTGTAAGATATTATATTGAACAATTTGAGACATACAAAGAGATAGAATCGTACAGCAGATTTAAAAAGCTTAATTCGGCAGCTGTTGTTCCACTAATCGGAGAAATTAACATCGAGACTTTACCATCCGGAAACTATAACCTTGTGATGGAAATAAAGAATCGTAACAACGAAACAATGCTAAAAAACAAATTCTTTTTTCAGCGCAGTAACCCTGAGATGGATCCAAAAACAAACCTCTCTGATTTAATTGCTCAAACTGACATAAATTCAACTTTTGCAGGCGATATGGACAATAGAGATTCTTTGAAATTATATGTTTCCTGTTTACGTCCTATTGCCGACATGAACGAAAGAAACTTTATTGATTATCAACTAAAGCCGGCTTCCGTTGAAGTTCTTCAGAACTATTTTATCGAGTTTTGGTTAAAACGTAACAATGTGGAACCTGAGGAGCTCTGGAAACAATACAAAGAGCAGGTTGATTTTGTTGACAAGCACTATCGTACACCAATAAATCATGGTTTTGAAACCGACAGAGGACGAGTTTATTTGCAATACGGTGCTCCAAACGATATTTATGTATCGAAACACGAACCTAGCTCATATCCATACGAAATATGGCATTATTATCGGGTTTCAGACGAAAACAATAAAAAATTCATTTTCTACAATCCCAATATTGCAGGAAAAGAGTACGAGTTGTTGCATAGCGATTTGACAGGAGAAATCAAAACTCCAAATTGGGAAAGAATACTTAGCAAAAGAAACAATGCATTGTATAATCACGACGACTTAAATTCTGATGATTCGTGGGGTAGCAGAGCAAAACAAGAATACGACAGATAATAATACATGCAAGCATATTTACTTGAGGGCTCAAACGCAAAATATTTCTTTTTCCCACAAGAAGAAGAAACCATAATTAGCAGATCTAAATTCTCAGTTGTATATATTGCTGCGGAAGCAGAATCAAAGCAAAAAGTGATTTGCAAACAATTATCTCCACTGTTATTCGACAATCAAACAGATAAATTAAAATTCTTTGTTGAAGCAAGTGTTAGTCTAGATCATCCCGGCATTGTAAAGACAATAGATCTGATTGTTGAAGAAAACAACATTTTTATAATTCAAGAATTTATTTACGGATTAACACTAGAAAACTTAATTAAAGATAAGAGGTTATTTGACTATAGATACAATCATTTTTTCATGAAAGTCGTTGCAAAGTGCTGCGACGCATTAGATTTTATGCACAAAAGTGGCTATTGCCATTGCGATATTAAGCCGGCAAACATCATGGTTGTAGAAAATTACGGAGAGATAGATTTTTATGATCCGGAGATTAAAATATTAGATTTGGGCAACATCAAACCGGCCTTTAAGCCACGTGTTTTTGATGCTAGTAAAAGAACCTACAACATAATGTATGGCAGTCCGGAACAAATATTTGGTTTTGATGAACTTGTTGGAGACCACTCTGACATTTTTAGTTTAGGACTTGTGCTTTATGAAAGTATTGCAAAGGAGCCTGCACTAAACACTTCGAATCCAATGTTTATAAAGCGACTTCAATCGGTTGCAAAAGTACCGGAGCATTTTCGTATTGACGAAGATTTAAATACAATTATCCAAAAAGCCTGCACTAAACCGGAATTAATTAAATCTGTCAGTAAATACACTCAACAAGAAATTGTTCAGAAAATCGTTATTTCCTTACAACTGCGTTACCAAAAAGCTTTGGACATGAAAGAAGATATATTATCTTTGATGAAATAAAAGATTAAGTTTTTGATTAAATAATGATATTATTAAATGATTTATTATGACAGAAGAAGAAAAAATGATTAGAGATTCGTTTCAACCCAGAACATGGGCTGATATAAAATCAAATGATTCGTGGAGTATATTTAAAATTATGGGCGAATTTGTTAGCGGTTACGATCACTTTTCCCAAATTGGTCCTTGTGTTTCTATATTTGGATCGGCAAGAACAAAACCTGAGCACAAGTACTATAAAATGGCTTCAGAAACAGCCTATTTGCTTACTCAGAAAGGTTTTGGAGTTATAACAGGTGGTGGTCCGGGAATTATGGAGGCAGGGAATAAAGGTGCGAGTGCCGGTGATGGAATTTCAGCAGGATGTAACATTCTACTTGAATTTGAACAAGAAGCAAATAAGTATATTGATCAGGACAAACTTGTTTCGTTCGATTATTTCTTTGTTCGAAAAGTTATGTTCATGAAATATTCGCAAGGCTTTATTGTATTTCCCGGTGGTTTTGGAACATTTGATGAGCTTTTTGAGGCCATTACACTGATCCAAACAAAAAAAATTGCTCGTTTCCCGATAGTTTTACTTGATAAAGACTACTGGAGCGGACTATTTGAATGGGTTAAAAATGTTATGCTCGAAAAAGAACACAATATTTCTCCTGCCGACATGGATTTATTTCATATTGTTGATACTCCAGAAGAAGCTGTAAAAATAATAGATGATTTCTATCAAACCTATAAACTAAAGCCAAACTTCTAAAGGCAAAGAGGCACCGAGAAATCGGTGCTTTTTTTTACACCGGAAAATCTCTCAGAGACTCATGTATTCCTTTATGTAAGGGTTGATGTTTAGAATTATTAAGACGCTCTAACAATTATTCTCACTAAATCCAATTTGCAAAATCTTTAGTCCGAATCTACTACAAATAGAACTTTAGCTGCGCTGAGCTCCCTTCGGTCGGTTCTGTGAGTAGAATCTTATGTCGAACTCACGTTAAATACTAAAACAATCATAGAATACTTTCATTAATACGAGATTTATAAAAAAACTTGTTATTGTTTTTGAAAATAATCATTAAGATATCACATATTTAAAAATAATTATGTATATTTGAAAATAATAGCATAATAAATATCTTTTTTTACGAACATTGAATATAAAATTAAAAAACAACAATAACTAACCTTCTTTCCAGAAGAAACGATTTAGATGAAAAACAAATTTACACAGCTAAGATTCATACTGATTTTTTGCATCATTTCTTTCTTTAATAATGCATATTCACAAGATAATATCCATTATTTTGCTGAGGAAGGTACGATCTGGAACATCGGCTCATTTTCTAGTGCATTTTTCGATCCTATTTCAATGGTATATTTGCAGATGAAAGATGATACTTTGATTAATGATGTTAAATATCATAGTATTTGGTCCTTGCCATGTGAGATCCAAGGGGAACATGATACAATTTTAAAATTTTTCACACGTGTTGACAATAGTTTAAATCAGTGGTTAAGAACTACTAATGGAGTCGAACATAAAATTTTCAATTATAGCTTAGAACTATATGATACTTTCGAGGGATTTGCATATTGGCATGGCGATTCTTTTTTGCAAATAGATGTAACTGTTGTAGAAGTTGGCACTATAGAAACAAATGGAGTAACACGAAAATACTGGGCATTAGGAAATGAATATTACTCAGAACCGACAACATGGTGGATTGAAGGTGTCGGCCCAACAGAAAGTTTGTTAAGTGTGAATCTTTGTCATACTGATGTTTGCGGTTGGTATGCCGATTTGCTTTGTGCTTGGAACAATAATAACCAAATATTCGACAACTCTAGTTACAGTTATTGTGAGTATTTTTCACCATCCTACAATAATAGAATATCACTTTTTGCCACAAAAAACACTATCTTTTCAGTAGTAACCAGAGATTCTAATCAAAAAATTATTAATTGTAATTGGGTAAAGATTTTTAACAATACCGGCAATTATATGCCAGACTTTCCTCCGCCAGATAATTATCATCATATGCTATGGGTAGATAATCTATCTCCATCAAACCCCATGATGCCTGATTTGCTTATTAAAGCTTGGGAAGACAGTTTACTTTATTTTGGACCTCCTAGTAGCATAAATAACTTAATATTTGATTATAAATCTACAATTGGAGACACCTTAGCCATTTCCGCCTATAATTATTCATTGGATACATTTATTAATATCACTGCATATGTAACGGAAACAGGTTATGTTAATACTGAGGGGGTTGAAAGAGCATACTGGGAAATAACAAACGAACATGGTTCAACTAAATGGATTCAGGGTTTGGGTAACTCCGAAGGAATACTAAATCCTAATTGGAATTTAACAGGTATTGATACAGAAAAATATTCTTTATTGTGTTCATGGCTAAACAATGTTCAAATTTATAAAAACCCTGCATTTGACTCATGCTTTTATCACTTTGAGATTCCCATTGATTCTATTCCAGAAGAACCAGAAGACTCTATAATTATAAATCCAGGCATTTACCCAAATCCTTTTACAAACACTTTTTCTGTTTGCCAAAATGAGGGTAACTATATTGTAATTATTTATAACAGTACAGGAGAAAAAATTCTACATATTGAATCTGATCTACCAGATTGTCCAATAAATATGAGTGGATTTAATTCAGGAATATATTATTTGTGCGTTATTAAAGAATCAGGAGTTTCAACCACAAAAATCTTAAAGATTTAATAAGAGTGTCCAATTGATTCGAATTTATAATCATCACACTTACACCGGAAAATCCCTCAGAGACTCATGTATTCCTTTATGTATTTCGTACCAGAAATCGTAAGCAGCCTGATGTTTATCAGCATTAAAACGCATGAGCCACTCATTTAATTTCTTGTCAGACTGATCTTCCTCGTATTTCTTTTTAAAGAAAGTGTGCACGTAGTCCATATTTCTTTCTGATTCCCAAAACACTGAAGAATTTCGACTATTAATTCTACTGGCAGCCAAATCAATTGCCTGAAGATAGCATTCCTTGTCGCCAAAAAGTTTTTCGACAATATCGGGCAATATGTCCTCAGCCCAAGCTCTGTGAAAACGACAAATACCAATATTATCGAGCATTAGTTCTTTTTTCATTCGATCGGCGCTTATTCGACCAAGTTCACGTGGCTCAATAAATACTCTGCCATAATCATTATAGTATTTACCCATAATCCCCATTGGAGCTAAAACACCCGGTGTCCAATACTGGTTTGGGACCATCCATCCCTGACGAGCAAATGCAGTATAAACAAACATATCCATTATCTCCTTGGACTTTTGTTTTGCTAAACCTCTGGCAAATTTACGCGCTCCGAGCATTAAATTAATTTTACCATCCTTTTTAAGCATTTGATCGATTAGGTCAATCCCCAGGTTTGCATTGTGCATCGAACTTTCAACCAAATCAAAATTGTCGATATCCCACATTGGTTTTTGAGTAACTCCCAGATCCTGAGGTTCAATTAAGCCTTCGTTCATACAATCCATCAGCCATGCTAAAACACCCCCAACCGAAATGGCATCAAAGCCCATACTGTCAGCCTTACCATTTAACTTTTCGGCTGCTCTTTGATCAAAAATTCCGCAAAGAGGTCCTAGAGTTTGATATGGTTCGTAATCCTTTTTAAACTCATCCTTCATTTTTTTACAAACAGCAACACAAGGCTCTCCGCAGTTTTTTTGCATCTTAGGCAAAATTGTCTCTTCGTTAAATTGCTTTAAATAATGATTTATGATAAACTTTTTATGAAAATCGACGCGATATTTAGTTTCCCAGAAAATACTTTTATAATTAAAAGCTGTAAGATACTCAGCATTATTGGCATAATTAACACCAAAAGTTCCACCCGTATCAAACTTTGGATCATATCGATATTTTGTTGTAGCTTCTAAATCTTTTGCAGCAAGCTTTTTGTTGTAACGGTCCTCAAACCATTGATCTGCAACTTTTCGATCACGAAAATCTGTATCAACATGAGTTCCACCATAAATAACAGCAACAATACCATGTTCCTGTAACATCTTTGTACCCAAACCACCTCTACCTGCCCATGTATCAACCGGAGTTATAGTGTTTTTCTTAATAGGTGCAGAGCAAATTCCACCAAAATCAGTGTACATTGCAGCCGGACCAACGGCCAAAATCCTAGGAGAATTTTCGTACCTATCACCAAACTGCTCAAAAGCATGTTCCATCATTGGATATACTCCGCCCCTGCCCTTTTTCCAGATTTCCTCGGCATCAACAGGAAGCAACTCAACCTGAATTTCTTCACCATGAACACGGTTTAAATACAAAACTGACAATTTATTTGCTTTATTTCTAATTGAAAGTAAATTAATCCCCAAGTTATCAAAAACCAATCCTGCACCGCCCATACTAGAAATGTAAAACCCATGCCAATTAGGGCTAATGCCAGTAAATATCATCCTATTTGAACCAGGGAAAATAGACCCTGCAAGTATTCCGGTTCCAAAATTTAAACTGTTGTATTTATATGACAGATGTAAGCCCAAATCAACGGGTCCCCAAAATTTACCAATATCATATCTCTCAATTCGATAAAAACCTGTAGAGGCATCTATCATCAAAGTTTTTAATTGCGATTTTAACATAATCTCTTGTCTTTAGAAATACAAAAATACTAAAAACAAAATCAATATGAAAACTTATCATAATAGTTTACATTATTAAGCAAAAATTTATCAGTTATTAAAGGAAAAGTTTCATTCTCTCAGTAACAAGCCTCTTGCGCATTAATACATTCTTCGGAAGCCTTATCGCATATTATCTGAACAGATTCTAACAAACTCTTTATTTGATAAACATAACGCTTAGATATTTCCATATCAGTTGCTTTCGCATTCTTTTTAACAATTTTACGAATTTCTTTAGAAATATCATATATTTGATCAACCATATCGATAACATCTCCTGTCTTCTTCTGACCATTTAGACAGTAGCACATCTCAGCATCATTATAGGCTAGTTCGATAGATGTCTTGGAGTTATAGGCTGCTGTTCTAAACAAATCAAGATATGTATTTGCACTATCAATATAAAGCTTCATTTCTGTAAAATCTTCACTTTCAAAAGCACTTCGAATAAGAATAAACGACTCGTAAGTATTGTCGGATACTTCATATAGGTTAGAAACTGATTCGAGGATGTGATACTGATAATTGCCACACTGAGCCTTTCCCAGATATGATATTCCAGATAGAAAAAATACTATTATAACTAAATATATTCTCATACCTAAATTGTTATTAGTTTAATCTTTTTTGTATCTAATGTTATTCTGACTTTACCCCCAATATTGATATTTCGTTGAGCAAAACTATCGAAACTCATCTCTGAAAAAATCGAAACTCCGGCGTAAAGCTCTATCTGAACAACATTTCCATTCTTTGAAACAGAAACCACTTCGGCCAGAAATGCATTACTATTTTCATAATCCTGAGAATCATTAATCAACACATCTTCAGGTGCAAAAAACACGCTACAACCGCCCTGATCCGGCATAAAAACATTGCCTAAATCTATTCTCAATTCCCCTATTTGTAATAACTTTGAATTTTTGTGATCGACTCGAAAGCAATTTTTTGAATTATTAAAATCTGCAGTAAAGACACTTTTAGGGTGATTAAAAATATCAGCATAAGTACCGGACTCAACAATTTGTCCTTTGTTAATTACAGATATTTTATCGGCAAGATCTTTAGTTTCTTTTAAATCGTGAGTAACATGTACTATTGTTTTTCCAAGTCTATGGATACTTTTTAACAATTGACGTAATGAGTAACGCAACTGAGTATCTACAGCAGTAAGAGGTTCGTCAAGTAGTAAGAGGTCTGCTCCTGAGACAAGACATCTTGCAATTGCAACTCTCTGCTTTTCACCACCAGACAAATCCTGAATTCTCCGATATTTCAGATTGCTAATTTCAGTAATTTCCAGATACTTTTCAACCTCATCGTTTAGTATAATCTTTGATATTTTCTTAATTTTCAATGGAAATGCAATATTATCATAAACGTTAAGATGAGGAAACAATGCTAAATCCTGAAACAGAATTGAGACATTACGTTTTTGTGGAGAGAAATTGGAGATGTCAATTGAATTTAATAAGATAGTTCCAATGTGATTTGTATAAAATCCGGCGATAAGGTTTAACAAAACAGATTTACCTGCACCCGATGGGCCTAATAGAACATGATATTCGCCTTTAGCAATACTGAGGTTAATGTCTTTCAGTTCAAAGTCATCAAGTTTATGGCTAATATTTTTTAACTCTAAAATCATTTTTTTCGTTTGTTTGTTAAAAGATAAAAAACCATAAATATCAATAAGCAGACCGAAACAAAGACAACAGCCACAGCTCTTGAATTTTCCAATCCAAATGAAACAAATCTATCGTAAATCAAAATTGGAGTAATTGTTGGGAAATAAGCCAGCATTATAACTGCTCCGAATTCGCTTATTCCTCTTGAGAACATTAGAATTAGTCCTCCTAAAACTGAATTTTTGGCCAATGGGAGAGAAATTTTAAAGAAAATCTGCAAGTTTGATGCGCCGGCATTAGCAGCAGCTTGTTCAATTTTTTTTGGGACTTCGGAAAAACCGGTAATTGCTGTTAAGATCAAAAAAGGGATACTTACATAAGCCATTGCCAAACCAATACCCATTGGGCTATCGATAAAACTCAACCCCAAAGAAGATGCAGCTTTTCCTAGTACAGTATCGCGACTAACCATACCTAAAACAGCAATACCTGCTGCCGAATGAGGAATAATAATTGGTATATTTATTATTCCCAAAACCAAATTCTTTAACTTAAAATCATTTCTTGCAATTATATAGGCCAAAGGAATTGCAAATACAGAGCAAAAAAGTGTGGCAACCAGCGAAACCCAAAGAGTTAAAAAAACACTTTTCCTAACTTCTAAGTCCTGCGCAGCACTGAATACAACAGACAACTCCGAAGCAAAAAACATGTTTATCACAGGAACGATAACAAATAGTAATGCTAAGCTTCCCAAAAAGTAGAATATGTAAGTCTTTTTTGTCAAATGTGTTAAATCTCTGCCAAAAATAAGCATTTGATTCAAATTTCAATAATGATTCTATCTTTAAAACAAAAAAATTTTGATGTCGATTTTTTTTAGTTATTTTTGTTAGGACAAATGGAGATTAGAAACCATCAAAAACAAGGCGCATCCGAAAAGCCATATGAGTAGGAATCAAAACATTTGAATCATGAGTTTTTTTGACACTAACAACTATTTTATCGATGAAAAAGTAAATATGCTCAAATTTGAAAACGAGTATAAGGTTTTTAACGAACAAGCAGTCCAAATTGGAATGATTAAGCAAAAACTAAGTGGAGGAGAAAAAGTGCTTCGACTATTATTAAACAAATCGATGTTACCATTTCACTTAGAGATTAAAGATGCCAACGATCAGTTACAGGCGACAATTTCGAGAGGATGGACTTTTTGGTTATCGAAAATTTCGATTAAAGACGCATCAGGAAATCAGATTGCAACTGTTGAGCAAAAATTTACTATGTTAAAGCCAAATTTTAAAATTTATAACAATCAGCATGCTCAAATAGCAGAGATTAGTGGAGATTGGAAAGCCTGGAATTTTAGCATTTTTGATACAAATAAAAATCAAATTGGTAGCATAACTAAAAAATGGGCTGGTGTAGCTAAAGAATTTTTCACAACTGCCGACAA
>JAFGVU010000233.1 GCA_016937855.1 Bacteroidales bacterium
AGGTTAATGCTTGCCAGCATGGGTTTTGTTAATTAGATTGTTAATCTTCATAGATTTAACAGAATGCAAATTAATTATTCAACTATAAAATTCCAAATAATTTATTATAAAAAATATCTCAATCGGTATAGCTACTGCTTTGTTTACAGAAAAATTGCAGGCAAGCCTACGCGCTAGAACGCATTCTAATAAAAAAAAGTGTCCTCGCCACCGCGCACGGATACTTTTTAATAAAAAAAAGTGTTCTCGCCTACGCGCACGGATACTTTCTAATAAAAAAAAGTGTCCTCGCCACCGCGCACGGACACTTTTTAATAAAAAAATGTGTTCTCGCCACCGCGCACGAACACTTTTTTATAAAAAAATGTGTCCTCGCCTCGAGGCACGGATACATTTTCAAAAAAAGACGCTCTTTCTCCGTGCGCGAGCACCTTTTTTTTGGAAAAAACCGAGTAGCAGTGGTTGTCTGCTGCTCGGGTTTTAATAAAATATTTAGAAATTGTATTGGTGTTTGCATGAAAAAAATATTAATCCCGTTTTCATTTAACACATCGTATAACCATTTATTCTATATAGTATTCTTCCATTTATTTATTTTAATTGCACAACGGATAGGCTACGAAGCGTACCTTTTTGTGTTGCGCCTGCGGCAAAGCTATGATGTATGAGCACGTGTTGGCTGATGGGCTTTATTATTATTTATTTTTCACATCTCTTTCTCTTCTCAATGAGTCAACAAAATCATTATGACAAGAGTTCTTATTTGCTTTTATAAATGGCATCCATTTACTTTCAATTATATCTCTCCGAATTGTATTTGTATGAGAAAATATTGGATTTGTACTTTGAGTTACCATGTCAGTGACCTGATTAAATCCATCTACGCCAGCCTGTCCAAAAAGAGGACTCATTCCTATTCGTTTTTTCCAGTCATTTTTTGGCATATACTTGACAAACTCATCGTTAGGAGCTACGTTGTTGTATATTCTACCTACACTTCTTCCTCTATGTTTCTCCCAATCAAAATTTGAATTCAATATAGAACCAGTAAGTACAATGCTATCAAATGAAACTGGTGGAAATTCTTTTTCTTCAAAACCTTCAAGATATGCTCCAATGATATAAGTTCCGAATGAATGTGCTATTATCGATATATTATGCTCATATTTTTTACTTAAATCATAAATCCATTCTCTAAAATTATCGACAACTTTATTTCTTTTCCCATTAACAAAAAGTAAATCAGGCTTGTTTGTATCATATATAAATGGAGCAACTATCCAACCTTCAGCACTTGCAATTGGAGCTATTTCCTTATTCCATTCAGCTCTACTTAAAAGTCCATGAATACTTACAATAATACCTTCTCTTTTGTTAAGGTCAATTAAACTTCTGTCGTTATAAACTCGCTTAATAATTTCAAATGTATCTTCATCTGGTTGATGTCGTATCTCCCAAGGCTGATTTCTAGCATATAAATCAATCTGAATAATGCCAATATTTGTACTCCCGTACCTACATGTTGAAAATAGTTTCAGATAAGAATCAATAAGATTCCTACTCTCTAATGATGCATATAAAACATCAAATTTTAATCCTGCTATCGAAACATGCTCTGTTTTTGATGGAATATATTTATCCTCATTAAAAACCATTACACAATCAATATCTTTGGGAAATTCATTCGCAGAAACAAATGAACCACCTACAAAAATCTCAACAGCACCTCTGTCTTTTGCAAAATCTAAAATATCACTAATAGGTTTTTCAAATTGCGTCCTGTTTTCCGAAGAACAAAATCTATTTATAAATTTCTCACCAGAACATAAGTGTAATCCTGTTGGTAATTTTCCTTCAGACGTAAAATTTGGTATTTCCATATTTAATTTTTTCGTATTGATGTATGGTTTCTAGCATTGCAGTCAACGTTTGACAATATGAAACGGTTGGGTTTTCGGAGTGCGTCTGTATCCAACGTTGGAAAAGTTGGTTTGAAAAAACAAATGCCCGAAAACAATTGAACCCCAACTGTTTTATATAGTGTGTTATGGGGAGTAATTGTTAAAAGTCCTGAACAGCAATTACATCACCTTGTTTGTTTACTGTGAATACCTGATTTTCTATTGCATATCCACCGTAACTATTTTTAGCTCTATATTTATGTCTTACTCGATAGTTATCACCGACTCTTTGCACTTCACTCCATTCAATACTTTCATAACTTTTGGGGTCTTTGAGATTCTTTTTTAAATAATCTTTAACTTGTGATACTGAGGCATCCCATGAGCTATTCTCAACTTTCACGTTACTATACTGATGCGAAGAAACATCTATCGGCTCTTTATTACTTTGGTCTCCAAAAATCAATACCGTTTCTGAATATGCTCCAGATATTTGCGTTGATCTAATTTCTCTATTTCCACTTATCCAGTTGTAAGAGGTCATTTTTAAAACATCATGGTCACTATTGTCAACAAATTGATAATTGCCATATTTCCCATTTAGAAAATTATTGAGTTCAATCGCACTAACATCTCGTGTAGTTGCTCTAAGAAAATTTAATTTATCATTATACGTCTTTATCTCATATTTAAAAGGAACCGTCATTCCTCCAATCTTTATGTCAAAAATTAAATCATCGTCTTCCTGTCGTATGGTTTTGTTTTTTATTAATTTATTAGTATGCGCCTTCATTTCTTTTGCTGTCATACCAAATCTGTATCCAAGAATTAGGCTGTCTTTTTTTACTCCTGAATTCAATTCTGACTCAACAAGTGCCTTGTAATTTAATCGTTCAGCATCGTTTTTTTTACTTGTCTGATTACATGATACTAAGAATATCAAGATAATCGAAATTGCTATTAATTTTGCTTTCATATTATTAGTTTTTATAATTGTCGGTCGTTCTTTTTTATTCCCCATAACTTATTATATGTGCACTGGTGCACTTATTTTTCATTTATGCGGTACACTGTTTTGTTTCATGGCACTAAAAGTACCAAACATAACAAAATAAACAGTGGGTATTTATACGGAAAAGTTAAATAAATGCATTATGTTATTTAGCTGGTTTTAATAACACTATGTAGCTTTTGTATATTCTAAGGGCAACAAATTTTGTATAAACAG
>JAFGVU010000234.1 GCA_016937855.1 Bacteroidales bacterium
AACAGATTGCCGCAGTCGCTATGCTCCTTCGCAATGACATTTTGTAAATGTTGTTTTTTCTCTGTGGTACTCTGTGTGCTCCGTGGTATTTTATTTTTCACTCATTACCTCTTGATCTTCCTTACTCAATAATAATCTGCGTCTGATTTTAGAAAACCACCAACAATAAACCTAAGCATACAATCTTTGTCTTGTCTTCAAGCCAGACAGGCTCTTACTTTTCTCCTTAGATGAGAAAAGTAAGCAAAAGAATCAAGCCTCTCGGATGCTGCACGGCTTTCCATGGTTAATGAGTGCTCCGAATAACGCCCGATCGGCAACGCTCGCTCTGAAATATCACCTTTTAATAAAAAACAATTTTTGTCTAAATCAACACACCCAATAAAACAAAATGAACTCGCTTTGCTCAATTGAGTGAAACGAAATCGATGAGACCCGCAAAATTATCTCGATTCAAACAGATTTTTGTTTTAAACGCATTCTTTTCTAAAAGGGTTCCGGTCTACAGACTAACTGTCAAATTTCCCATAATTAGCGATGCGCAAAAAAGCACAGCCCAAAAGTTGAAATCAACAATCGGGCTGTGCTTTATATCTTAGGTTTTTTTGGACTTAGCTTTTCACCAAAACACCTAAAACTTCGAGGCGTTGCGGTGTGTCGTAAAAAGCAAGTTTTGCAAGGATATCGAAATCATCCATCCAATCGCTCAATTCGTTTAGAGCTGCATTCTTTAATTCGGTTGAGGCCTGAGACTCTCCCATTTCTTTGTCGAACTGAGATCGAAGTGCAAGCAGTGCATCGAGTTCTGTCAGACAGGCTGTTGCCAGCTCAGGAGTCAACTTAATGACTGCAAGTTTTTCCTGAATAAGTGCATTGGCTGCAAGTGTGGTGTAGAACAATTTTACACGGTCGAAAAACTCGTTGTATTTCGATGGAAAATACCCCGTTACGCCCAACCTTACTTGCGTATCAGGGTCTTTCGTGCAAAGAATCCGGGTTAAATCGCGGTGCCTTCTAAACTTTGCTTCCAACTCACCATACACTTTACTGTAAGCGCTGGAAGCAACACTTGTTTCTGCCCCTTCTTTTGCATTTAATTCCCAAATGCTTTTGGCTTTGTTATACACCGCCCAACCTTCGGCAAATTTTGCATCATCGATACCAAAAGGGATCAAAGCAGCTTTAATATCAGGTTGAGATTCGGCATTGCTTAAGGCAATACGGGTACGTTCTAAAAATTTGGATTCGGATCTAATAAAAGTCATCGATTTAAATTTTAGTTTTATTTATGTTTTATTAATTCAATTCTGAAACTACAAATTAAAAAGTAGAAAAAGAAATTATCGGCAAACATAAATTAAAAACACCAGTAAAATAAAATATCACATTACCTCAACTTTATAGTAAAATTGAACGATACAGCGTAAAATAAACCTTGTGAATATCAGATTGCATTCTGTAGACTCAAAATGAGTTCTGTACACTAAAAATGAACTTTGCATGGGTAAAAATGGGCTCTGCGGGGTCAAAATGAATGTTGCAAAACTCAAAATGCACATTGCAAGACTGCTAATGAACGTTGCAGGACTCCAAATGTGCTCTGCAAGCCTTAAAGTAAGCATTGCAGGCCCTGCAATAGATTATGTACAGGCAATTTTAACCATTGCAAAGCTTCTGCCCGTACCATTACCACTCGTGTTATGTAGAGCAGTTCTTTTTTAGTGCTGCAAAGTGCTTTCTCTGCCTAATTACTACTGTTTACTGCATTTAATACTTATTTTTAATGGCTCTTTAGAGAAAGTTGGCCCTATTTTGGGGATAGGAATCTCCAGATATTACACCTTGCATAAAATCCAGATTGTAATGCACTGTAAATATCGAATTGCTTGATTTAAAGATTATTGTTTTGTAGATTTAAATTTTCAAATCGAAAAAGATACACAATAGATGCCAAATGAGATATATAAGTGTATGTTTTAAGATCGATAAAAAAAATATAAATGTACATACACATTCACAATCGTTACCAACAATTAGAAAATGAAACGGCAGACTCCTTGGATTTTGGCAATTTTGATTTTAAGCTTCTTCGGTTATTTCGCATGGAATAGCTTTAGGATGCCCATAATTTTCCTTGGAAAAACAGAAAAAATTAAAGGAACGATTTATAATATCAAAGATCAACCTGGCTTAAAGGGATATGGTTTCGTGCAAAACCTTAATTACTTCTATTCATTTAAAGGAAGTTGGTATGAAGGACAGTATACTTGTAACGGCAGACAATCCCTTCAAAGAATTGGAAATTCAATTTCCCTTAAAATATCGGCAGCAAATCCTCATAAAGTTCAAGTCATAGGATTCTACGAAAAGAAGAAATATAAGAAATCAAAAAAGGAAAAGTTCTATTCTGTAAGAGATAAGGGACATTGCAAATTAACGATCGAAGATAACATTTATACGCTAATCAATTTTACGGAATCATCGGATTCAACAACACAGACAATTGGTATTGTAAAATTTATCAATGGCGATACACTTAAGTTATTGCCAATTAAATCTCTAATAAAAAAAGGAAAGGAAACTAAGGAGTCCATAATTCCTGATAGTCTAAGATCCATATTAAAAAAAGAAAATGTGTTTCAAAGAAAGCAGAATGGTTCTGAGACTACATTGATTAATCGAAAATTAGAATTTAAAAAAATAAACTAACTGTTGGTAACAGCGGGTCATAGCGCATGCCGCAGTTTGGCTCGGCTGGATGCAGAAGTGAGATTTGAACGACAAAACTATAAACAACAAACCTGCGGAAAAAGGTGGCACAACGCCATACCCGCGGAACGTTGGGGCACATTTACAAAAACTGAATATACAGCATTACAATTAGACTATGGCAAATTCTGATAATTCAAGATTGTACAAATATTTCACCATAAACCAGAATTTTTATAATTCAATAATAAACAACGAATTATATTTTTCTAATCCACGTAACTTCAATGATCCCTTTGACTCAAACCCTAGATTCTCACTGACTAGTGAAAAGGAGAACGTAAGAGAACTATTTTTCAGAGTAAAAGAAATTATTAATAATCATGCCCCTGAAATAAAGGAGTTTAAAGATTTTAATAAGCTTCAACAAACTTGTGAATTATTAATTCAAGAACCTACAGGCACCCTAATATTTGATTATTTCAATGAAGTTGAGACCAAGAATCTAGAAAGACGACTAACAGAGATTCTTATTTTTTACAATTTCAAAGATGTTTTTGAGAAGACATTCATAATAAACTCTGAAAAGTTGCAATTGAAAATATTTCAGGATTTAGTATTCCTCCTAATTGACTATAAAAAATATGGAATTAGTTGTGGCTCAACTACACCAACATGTCCTGTAATGTGGGGACATTATGCCAATAATCATCAAGGGGTTTGCATTGAATTTAACCTTTGTGATTTAAATAATATCCAAAACCTTTGTCTTTCTTCTGATGAATTGGTTGATATTTCAGAGGTTACTTATTCTAATGAGCCTCTGAGTATTTTCGATAATGAAAATTTTAGTTTAAAGAGCTTTACATACAATCTCCTAAACACAAAATCGCTAAAGTGGAATTATGAAAAAGAAATTAGATTAATAAACAAGAATCAAGGATTATTAAAGTTTAAAAAGGAATGTTTAACTAAGGTTATTTTTGGGTGTAAAACTAATGCTAAAGATAGATACTCTATATGTCGATTATTAGCAAATCTTGGGTATAATTTTGAGTTCTTAATTGCCAAGATGCAACCTGATAGTTATGAAATGAAAATTGAACCAATGACACTTAGCGATATCGCTGGAAGTGGTGTGCATTTATCAGAACTTAATATTGAATACCCTGACTTTATAAAGAACTCAATGTGAAAAACGTGCCCCAACAAAAGTAACCGTTGCACAAGCAAATAATATCTCTAATAAATAATTTAAAAGCTTTAAAAGTTTGCTAATTAGCAGGCTTTTAAAGCTTCTTTTTTTAGCTTAATAATCCCGAAGCTTTACATTAATGAAGGAGTAGAATGATGCTAAAGCAAAAGACTAGGAATATTTTAAATTCAGTTGGCTAAAGCCAAACTGCAATAAATCAATAATACAAAGTATTTACTGATGCAAGTAGAAAGTTAGAGTGTTTATTGCACTTATTTTCAGGCAACAGATAATAGAAATGTAAATGATTGAAATGAAACGAATGCAAAACATCTATTGCTGTTTGGCTTTAGCCAACTGACCTTGTCAAATTAACAGAAAGGCTTTATCCACATATAATAATTTGCATTTCATATTTTGAAGGTGTTTTCAATTTTTATGTATGCTTAAAACCGCTATATTTAACACTTAATTGCGTAATTCTTCTTGAATCCATAGGGATTCGAATGTTTATAGATATAGGCTGAGCGAAAGAATACGACTCCTTCGGAGTCGAACGCTCACATTGGTGTATTTGGCTATAAA
>JAFGVU010000235.1 GCA_016937855.1 Bacteroidales bacterium
ATCAATACTGGTTGCTGCACCGTTGTTTGTGATTGTGAGTGTGTTCCCAACTAGTTGTAAATCCTGAATTTCATTAGTAATATCTCCATCAACCTCTGCAAAAGAAGTCAGATATCCGTTATTTGCTACAAAAGCATCAATCTCAGCTTCGGATAGTTGAGTATCTGTATTATCGAGATACATAGATAGGTCAACTGTTGTGCCATCATTCATAAGAGAAAGAGTATTTCCAGTGAGAGATAAATCTTGAGCGTCTGTATTATCGAGATATGCAGATAAATCAACAGAATTGCCATCGGTGATAGATAGGTTGTTGCCAATCAAGCTAATGTTTTGTATTCCGGGTTTGATCCAAGTAGATCCATTCCAGATATTTAGCATGTGACTTGTTGAATCATAAACCATCATACCAATATCTGCGATTGCTAGAGCTCCGGTAAAACTTGTTCTTTCTGTGTTTGACATTCTCGTTATCAAAAAACCTTTATTATTTTCAGCAAGTTCAAGAGAAGCATTTTGGTTTGGAGAATCTGTCCCAATTCCAACCGACATTCTTGTTGTCGATGTTGTACCTCCAATAACACAACTATTATCTCTGGAGACTCTGGCATTTGATCCTATTACACATGAGTAAATACGTTCGCCGTTTATTAATGCATCATATCCGATTCCGATATTATATGAGTTTGTAGCACCATTACCTCCCATTGCAGTTGATGAGAAGTCTGTCATTGCCCCTAAAAGGACATTATATTGGCCTTCTCTGTTTGTAAACCCTGTTCCATATCCAAGATAGGTGTTAAAGTTTGCATTCGTTAGTTCATTAGTTCTATTATTATCCCAACCAGCATAAGAGCCGACAAAAGTGTTGTAATTTGCATGTTCTGTATTAGAGCCGCATGCTTGTCCAACAAAAGTATTATGATGACCAACTCCGACGTCAATACCTGCGCTATCTCCAATAAATGTGTTTCTGTATCCGGTTGTGCAATCCCAACCTGCTTCATTCCCAAAAAAGGCATTTCTATAACCAGTAGTATTACTTCTGCCGGCTGTATTACCTACAAAAGTATTATCACTTGCAGTAGTATTGCTATATCCTGCATCTTCGCCTACAAACACATTATCATCTCCTTCTGTATTTGAAAATCCGGCTTCCTCCCCAATGAATACAACATCTGCTCCATTTTCGTTATTATAACCAGCTTGTGTCCCAATAATCACTACATCTGTGCCATAGTGATTGTAACCAGCTCTTGTACCAATAATTACATTATCTGTGCTGGAGTTTGAAAATGGTGTTCCTGCCATGGCTTCAGCTCCAATAACAGTATTGTCACTTTGAACAAAAGTCGCAAAATTTAAATTGTACCCGGCTCTATAGCCAATAAAAGTATTATACAGACCTGATGTGTTGGTATAACCGGCGGAATCGCCAACAAATGTATTGTAATCTCCTGATGAATTGCTAAAACCAGCACCTTGCCCTGCCTTGTAAACCCCTAGTTGAGCATAGCTGAGACTGATGAAACTAATAAAGCATATTAAAGTAAAAATTGTCCTTTTCATGGTGTATTATTTTAGTTAATAAATAATTGAATTGTAAATATAATTAAAATTTGTATACAAATGTTTGTAAAATTCAAAAACATGATAATTACTCCCGACTAATAATTAATAGTTTTAAAAAAATAATTGTATTTTTACAAAATAAAAAATTTTCGCTTATGAATATAGGAATAATTGGTTATGGTAAGATGGGTAAGGCTATAGAAAAGCTCTGTATCCACCGAGGACACATTGTTTCTGTAATTTTAGATGAAAAGAATAGCGAGGACTTTTCTGATCATTTTAAAAATAATGTTGACGTCGCAATTGAATTTACATCACCTGACTCTGCAAAGAATAATATATACAAGTGTATTGAGCTAGGTGTTCCAGTTGTTTCGGGAACGACTGGTTGGGTTTTTGATTTTGCTGAAATAGAAACAGAGTGTAAAAAGAATAAAGCAGCTGTTTTTTACGCTTCCAACTTTAGCATTGGTATGAATATATTTATGGATATTAATGAAAAGTTGGCTAAACTTCTCTCCGATTTTGATAACTATGATGCAAGAATCGAAGAAACTCACCATGTCCACAAACTTGATAAGCCTAGTGGTACTGCAATTAGTTTAGCTCAAGGAATACTTAAAAACAATTCCAAGTATGTTAATTATGAGTTAAAACCGGTTAAGGATATACGAAATCTGGAGATTGAGTCGTTTAGGGAAGGTGAAATTATTGGAGAACATAAAATTATTTGGGAAAACGAGATTGATGAAATACTTATTCAGCACAAAGCAAAAAATCGCACTGGGTTTGCTCTGGGAGCAGTTTTAGCTGCTGAGTTTATAAAAAATAAAAGTGGTTTATATAACATGCGTGATTTATTAAAATTATAAAACAATGGCAAATAAAAAAATTAGTTTAAAATCAAAAATCATTAATTCAAAGTTTTATCAAAAGATTAATAATAAATACTTTTGGTTTGCACTTGTAACCGTGTGTTATTTGTTGTGGGTAATTTGGCTAGGCAACTATTGGTGGTTGATTCTAGAGTTAGTAATTATTGACTTGTATTTGACAAAACTTGTCCGTTGGGCATTTTGGAAACCCAAAAAAGATAAAAAATACTCAAAGATTAAGAGAAAAACTCTTGAGTGGGTCGATGCATTGATTTTTGCTGTTATAGCAGCTTCGTTTATTAGAATCTTCTTTTTCGAGGCATTTACAATTCCAACTTCGTCTATGGAAAAGACTTTGTTAGTTGGTGATTATCTGTTTGTCAGTAAAGTTGCTTATGGTCCAAGAGTTCCAATGACACCACTATCCTTTCCTTTTGTACACCATACTTTGCCTTTAACTAAATCTACTCCATCCTATCTCACATGGATTCAAACTGAATATCGGCGTATGGCAGGATGGGGCGATGTGCAACGCGACGATATGGTTGTATTTAACTTTCCGACAGGTGATACAGTTGTAATTCAGAATCAGGCGCAAGATTATTACGATATTGTTCGAATTGCTGCTTATATTATGGAAGAGAGTGACAATGCTTATTTTGCAAATAGTAAATTTGACACAACTTTGATGACTCAAGTAAAACCAAATGAATATTACTATCAACTTGCATATTATATTTTTGATCCTAACACAAATCCTTCACATGATGCGGTTATGATTGAGAATGCATCCGTAAAATTGCGACAACTTGACGAAGAATTTTACAAATCAAAACAAACTGCCGCAGATCCAATAGAAAGATTTAAAACACATGAGGACTACCTAAAAATTGCTAGGAGTATTGTGATGGAATCGTACGATATAATTGTCAGACCTTTGGATAAACGCGAAAATTATATTAAACGCTGTGTCGCAATTGCAGGAGATACACTTGAAGTTCGCGATGGAGAAGTTTTTATCAATGGCAAGCAACAAATGGCTATCCCAACAAAACAATTTAATTATCGTATTACAACTGACGGAACTAGTATTCCTGCCAGAGTTCTCGAAGAACACGAGATTAATAAATCTGATATAAGAGTAGAAAATTCTACTTTTATTGTTCCTCTTACAGCTGAAAATTTGGCTGCGTTTAAAAATATTCAATTGATTAAAAGCATTTCAAAGGACTCTAGACCAAAGGGTGAAGGTAATTTTAGAATATTCCCGCACGATGAGCAATACAATTGGAACGAAGATTGGTTTGGTCCTTTATATATTCCGGCTGCAGGAGCAACAATTGATTTAAATACCGAAATATTGCCTCTTTACGCAAGAATAATTGACTATTACGAAGGGAATGATTTAGAAGTAAAAAATGGAGATATTTATATCAATGGTAAAATAGCAAATCAATATACCTTTAAGATGAATTATTATTGGCTGATGGGCGACAATAGACACAATTCAGCCGATAGCCGTTTCTGGGGATTTGTTCCTGAGGATCATGTCGTAGGTAAAGCATGGCTAATATGGCTGTCGAGAGATAAAGAATACGGAGGTATTCGTTGGAATAGAATAGGTAAAATTGTTCATAATTAATTATCGGATATGTCGAAAAAAAGGATAATTCTAATTGCTTTATTTTCTTTAGTTTTATTGCTTTTATTATTTCTAATAAACTCTGTCGGAATATATAAAGTTGATATTTATCCTGATGGAAATACTAATGTTTATGTTCGAAAAGTCAAGAATTCTCACACTTTATTTAATTTTGTTAAGCCTTCGGCAGGCAATTGCATTAAACTTGGAGATTTGATCGTTCATAAAAATCCTTTAAAATATGATCAAAAATACAGAAAAGAAAAAAACTATTGTTCACGAGTAATTGGTTTGCCTGGAGATATTATCAGCATTAGAAATACACAAGTTTATGTGAATGATGTTTTATATGAAATTGAATCTCCAACCTGGTTTCAGTATAGAGTAAATATTCAGGAAGCTATATTGTTTGAGACTCTGCTTGGTGATTTTAATGTCGAAATCTTAGAAAATCTTGGTAATGGTAAGGCTTGCAATATTGTTGCAACAAATGAAATTGCCGAAAAAATTGCTAAGCTTCCAGAGGTGTTAAATGTTAGAAAAATTACCGAGGACGCAGATAAACACAATATAAATATGTTTAGCTCTAAAGGAAATACAGCTCTTTGGAACAAAGATAATATGGGAACGGTGGTTGTTCCACATCGTGATTTAACGGTAATGCTAAACCCCAGGAATATTGGCGTTTATAAATATATAATTGATTTTCATGAAGAAAACGAATTGTTTTTTGACATTAACAAAATAACTCTAAATGGTCAGGTCGTTGACTCTTATACGATAAAAGAAAACTATTATTTTGTTTTGAATGATAATCGGTTTAACCGCGACGATTCCCGAACTTGGGGATTTATTCCCGAAAATCAAATTGTAGGAAAAGTAATTGGTAAATAATGGAGAAAGCGATTTTAAACACTGCTTATTTTCCTAATATTCAGTATTTTACTAAATTACTGACTTTCGATAAAATTGTAATAGAGTGTCATGATACTTTCGCTAAGCAAACCTATCGAAATCGATGTGAGATAATGACTGCTAATGGAGTTTTGCCATTATCAATTCCGGTAATACGTAAAAACCATACAATTGTTAAGGATGTTTTAATAGATTTTACCGAGAATTGGCAAATAAACCATAAAAGAGCTATTATTTCGGCTTACAAGAACTCTGCATACTTTGAACACTACTTTCCTTATTTTGAGGAGTTTTTTGCTCTCAAAGAAAAATACTTATTGGATTATAATTGTAAGATTTTGAATAAGTTTATCGATTCTTTTAGTTTTCCAATCAATTATTTATTGTCAGAATCGTTTTGTTCAGCTGATTTTATCCAAATTGATTATCGCGACAAAATTCATCCTAAGCAAAGTAAAAATGCTATTGATGCTCATTTTAAAGCTTTCGAATATTACCAAGTATTTTCGAATAAGTTTGGCTTTGTACCAAACCTCAGCATTCTTGATTTGTTATTTAACGAAGGTCCGTTAGCGCAACAAAATATTAAGAAATCTATCTTAGAATAAATTACTTCGATTGAAAAAAATAGTTAATAAACACCTCTTTAGAGGTAATAATTAGCCCCTAACTATTCGTTTATTATTACTTCTTGAATTAGGCATCCCGGTTTTATTTTATCAATAACTTCGAGACCTTCTACAACTATACCAAAACATGTATGATTTCTGTCGAGATGAGCTGTATTATTTCGACTATGGCAGATAAAAAACTGAGATCCACCGGTATTTCTTCCTGCATGAGCCATTGACAATACACCACGATCATGATATTGGTTGTCGCCGTCGAGTTCACAATCAATTGAGTATCCGGGACCACCGCTTCCAACTCTACTATTTCTCATGTCTTTTGAATAAGGACAACCTCCCTGAACAACAAAATCCGGAATTACCCTATGAAATCTAAGTCCATTATAAAATCCGTCTTTTGCTAATTTAATAAAATTATCAACTGTATTAGGAGCATCTTCTGTATAAAACTCCACTATCATATTCCCTACTTCTGTTTTTATTTCTGCTGTTTTCATAACTATATTTTTCTTTTTATCTTATCTTTGGCTCTTGCGTTTTACAATTTCGAGTTTCTCGAAATTGACCTTTTCTTTATCCAATTTCGAGTTTCTCGAAATTGACCTTTTATCCAATTTCGAGTTTCTCGAAATTGCCTTTTATCCAATTTCGAGTTTCTC
>JAFGVU010000041.1 GCA_016937855.1 Bacteroidales bacterium
AACTAAAACAAAATTTAATGAGAAATTATATGATAGATCAATTAAAAAATAAGGAAACTAAAATGTTTTTCGCGTAAGTCCTGTAGTGTATAAATAACTTCGCTAAATGTAACAGATACAACCTCATCTACTATTGACCGATCTAATACTTTAGGCAACACCCCTAAGGCAAGTGCTAATATTTTATGAGGTTATGTATGATTTCTGCATCAATTCTAAGGTACATAAAGACATTATTGCACCAAAAACTCTCGATCATCGTTTTATTCACGAAGATGTGGGGTGTGGATTGGTAGCATTATCAACTCTAGGCCGACTATACGGTGTTGAACTACCCAACATTAATAGTGTTATTCAGATTTTTTCTACAATCATGGGCATTGATTATTATAAATATGGTAGAAATCTATCTGGACTTACACGAAAAATTATTAGAGAGTTATCGTAATAAAAATTTAAAATACAAATCTTGAGAGATCTTATGAATAAAAGGCAAGTTTTTATTTTGCTAGCTATGTCGTTAGCTGTTTTTATGTTCTGCATAGAATATACAGGTATAGTTATTATTATACCTGCAATATCTCAATCTTTATTTCTAAATACAAATGAAATTCAATGGAGTGTCATTGGTTATTTATTAAGTTTCGCAGTATTTATTATTATATCTGGGCGTTTAGGCGACATTTATGGAAATCGGCTCGTGTTGATATATGGAGTTGTTTTGTTTGCTCTTGCTTCACTGCTTGGCGGTTTTTCGATAAATGCTTGGCAGATTATTCTTGCCCGAGTTTTACAAGGATTAGGTGCTGCATTATTGTGGCCAAATACAACAGCAATTGTTTTTAATTCTTCTCCAGAAAATAAAAAGGCTTTAGCTATTGGTATTATTACTGGGGTTATTGGTTTTTCCATGGCAATCGGCCCACTATTGGCAGGATACTTATCAGCCATTTGGGATTGGCGTTTATTCTTTTTTATAAACATTCCCCTTGCACTCATAATTATAGCCGTTACCTGCGCTAGTGTAAAAACATCAAAGTCAAATGAGAAAAAGACAATAGATCATTGGGGTTTGTTGTTGCTAATACTAGGTCTAGGCTGTTTGATGCTAGGCATTTCATACATTAAAATTGACATCACCACTATATTTTCATCTCTTTTATTGATACTTATTGGCTTATTATTCCTGAAAAAATTCTTATCTCACGAAAAAAAATCTTCGTATATAATGTTGGATTCAGATTTAATAAAAAATAATAATTTTATTTTGGGTTGTACTGTGAGGGCGACAACAAATGCTGCCTTTTACGTAATCATGTTTATTATGGGATTGTACCTACACTTAAACCTGGGCTATTCGACCTTAAAAACTGGCATAATGTTTTTACCAATGACGCTGATGATCGGCTTTTTCTCTCCAATCGCTGGCAAACTCATAGATCGATATAGTGAACTGTTAATCTCATCAATTGGATTGCTTTTTTTTATAATTAGCTATTTTGCTTTTGCGCTTTTACAGCATTTTTTACAAGAATCCAGATTATTAATTCTACTGTTCTTGTTACTTGGCATCGGATATGGTTTTTCGTCACCAGGACTATTAACATTTACTATGCATACAGTTGAGAAAAAAAACACCGGAGCTGCTTCAGGATTATTTTACATGTCGAGTGTGTTGGGAAGTTCCATTGGAGTTTCTATTGCAACAATTATATTAAGTTTATACCACTCCGTTTTGTCCAAAGCATTTACTCCTATTATGTTTCTCTGTGTTATTACTGCATCAATAGGATTGTTAATCTTAATAAAGATTATCCTACTACAACAGAAACAGAAAACACAAAAAATACAGGGCAACCCTCCCGTAAAATAGGACTGCTGATAAATAGAGTTTTCTGTTAAATTGAATAGTTAAACAGGAGGCTTTAAAGATGAAGAAAAGCAAATAAAGCCATAGGACTATCAAGTTGTGGTGACTGCTCTCCGCCATAAATGACGAATCTTCTAATTTCTTAGGCTACAGCTGATAAATAATCAGTCTTACGCAAGCCTCCATTGGCAGAGACGGACAGCCCTTCCGCCTTTAGTTTTAGAATCCCTTGATTTTTAATATTCAATGCAGCGTTTATGTCTCGATCATTAGTAATATGGCACCCTGGACAAGTCCAAGTACGCTCGGAAAGTGTTAGCTCTGCAATCCACATTGAAAAAAATATTCGGAAGTTCTGGACGTAACTCTTGTTGAATTGCTAAACTTTTCATACGCATATTACTTTGTTTTTGTTGCTAAAATTCAATTATAACATACGTTTTTCGGGGAATTGAGGCTTTTTTGCTCTTTTCCCCGTTTGTTTTTGCTTTCTAATTTATTGTTTTCTATTGCTTTTTGGTTATGGGGTAGGAAAATCTATCCACTCTATGAGAGTGTCAAGAGTTATATTGGTCAATTTATCTGGCATGCCACCCTCCCTCTTCCTGAAAAAATCTGTTGATACTTTTTCTACTTTTTCTGGGTTCAAGTCTTGTAGAATGTTTTTGGCGGCTTCGCGAACATTAGAATCCTGATCGCCCTTCGCTTTGGTCAACGCATCAAGAATGCTTTCGTGTTGGTTGGAAATTACTGTCTCTTCCTGCCCCCCTAAAAACTCGTTTTTTAAAACTAACCCTAAGGTCTTCACAGCGCCTCTGCGAATACGCCAATTGGTATACTGATGATCGCCCGCCGCTGTGATCAACGCAGTAACAATGCTTTCGAGTTGCTTGGAAAATGCTGTCTTTTCCTGTTCCCCTAAAAACTCGCTTTTTAAAACTAACCCTAAGCTCTTCACAGCGGCTGCGTGAATACACCAATCGTTATTCTTATTGCCCGCCGCCTCGAGCAACGCAGTAA
>JAFGVU010000236.1 GCA_016937855.1 Bacteroidales bacterium
ATTATTTCCAACAACGCCGGTTCCTGCCCAAGTTCCCCCCGGACTTACAGCTGTTAAAATAACAGCAGCATCTGTTTCACAGAATGGACCAACAGGAGTAATTGTTGCATCAACAACTGCGTCCACGATAATATTTATAGATGTGTCAACCTGACAATATCCGTCGTTATAGCTGTATTGAATAATATGTGTGCCACTACCAGCTATTCCCGGATTAAATGTCCCATTAACGGGGTCAGTGATTCCTGTCCCACTCCAGATTCCTCCGGTTGGATTAGCTAAGAAATCAGTAGCAGGCTCTGTTTCACAAAAAGGACCGGTATTTGAAAAAGATATTGTTGGAGGGTTATGAACTACCACAGTTACGGTATCAGTAGCTGGGCATAATGGTGCAAAAAAGACATCATCAATTGCGAAATCGTTTCCGCTGGCAATAGTATTTTGATTGACAATACAGATTTGAATAGAGGTGCTTGCGCCTGAATTCCAAACTTCATAAAACTCATTCCAATCACAAGTTGTCGAAGTTGCTGTAAAAGGACTTCCCAATAATGTTCCATCGATAGAAAATTGTAAAACTGCCGGATTTGATGGATGAACGCTTGTAATCCATGTTGAAAAAACATAGTCGGTATTTGGCCGTACTGTAATATTTTGGCACCAAACTTCTTGATTTGCAACAGTATTTCCATTTACTATCATCATATTATCAGATCCTGTTGTGTGGTCGCCACAAGTAGCAAAACTGGTATGGTATGTATTTGGGTTAGTTCCTATCATGTAATTCCCTTCCGGGAATAAGTTAGACGAATAATTATACTCTGTTGTAAAACCTGTATTCCCATTTGAGAAATCGCCGTTTTCAATTACAGTACAACTTGCATCGTAACCGGTAACTATATAATCTGTAGTTACTGTGGGTGTTGCTATTGGGTCACTAATATTTGGATCGTTTAAACCTGTTGCTGGACTCCATTCATAAACTAATGCTCCATTTGCTTGTAACTGAAATGATTCTCCAAGACAAATATCTCCGCCGGCAGCAGCAACAACAGGAGGAGCGGAGCATACCATAACTGTGATATCTGTAGAGGTTGTACATCCATTAATGTCAGTTCCCGTAACAGTATATGTTGTAGTTGAAGTTGGAAAAGCAGTAACGTTTGAGCCTGTAGTTGATGATAAACCTGTTCCTGGAGACCATGAATAGGATAGAGCTCCATTTACAGAAATATCAATAGAATCATTTTCACAAATATATGGACTATTAGGAATAAATGTTAATGTTGGAATTGGGTTTTCAATTACTGTTGCATTTACAATAAATGGACCGCATTGTGGATATAATGAGTCGTAAACTATTAGTGAATAGTTGCCTGCAGTGGTTGCAAAATAATCTTCATTTGTTGACAGGAAGTTCCCAAGGCCGTCGTGTTGATCATACCATTCAAACACATATGGCGGAACACCATGTGTTACATCAGAATATAGCCACACACCTGCTTCTCCAGCACAAAACTCTGCTGGGTTCGGGTTTATGTTTGTTACGATTGTGTCATAAAAGTAAACTCTTACTGTGTCACAATACGTTGCCGATGCCAAGCACACAGAACCTGCAGGTGTTCCACAGATTTCGTAATCAGCGTAAGCAGGAAATGCTCCAGTTGGTGTAACAATTGGATTTTCACAATCAGTACAACTTAGATATGATAGATAAGTGCCTCCTCCTGTTAAATCTGTTATGGTGATTGATCCTGCGAGCATACCTGTTATAGTTAGAGGTGCCGGACAATTTTCAGTTGCAAAATTTGGATCTGTAATCGAAGGATCAGGGATAGAAGTTACTGCATAAGTATTGGCATTGTTTCCAGGTTTACAAAAAGTAAGCGTATGTGGACCAACACCAGAAATACAAACAGGTGTTCCAACAGCAACCGGTGGTCCACAGTTTATTTGATAAAACATGGCGCCGGGGGGAACAGCTCCTGAAGCAATATCAAAATTAATAGCAATGGCATCGGGGTGTAGAGTTATTTCAAATTCTAAGCAGCGGTCGGGGTTAGATAGGCCACAGCATTGTTGTGCTCTTGTAATGGTAGGGGATATCCATGTAGCATCGGCAGATGAGCTTAAGTCAACAACTTCGAAAGGCACTCCGGCATCACAAAGACCGGATTGAGCATAATTAATGCTTGGTAAAAATAATATGAAGAATATCGCTATGATAGAAAACCAATTAATTAAACATCTCCGATGTTGAGTTTCGTCGGAATCATTACCACTTTTCCCCGTTAAGTGTAAATCTGTTTCCATAATTAAATATTTTTATGAGTAATATGCCGTTGCTTTATTATTTGACGAAATTTTTACTAAAATGTTGGCTAAGTACTATTAATTATGAAGTAAATGCGACAATTTATACTCGTTCTAAATTGTGTTTGTGAAATTGGTTTTAATTTTATTATTTTTGTCTTGTAAAAACGAAAAAAAATGTCGATAAAAATTCAGAATATTACAAAAACTTTTGGTGCTCAAAAAGCGCTAGATAATGTTAGTTTTGAGATAAATTCAGGAGAGATTATAGGTTTTCTTGGACCTAATGGCGCCGGAAAATCAACCTTGATGAAGATTATTACAGGATTTATACCACCAACCGAAGGCGATGTGTTTGTTAACGGGCTTAATGTGCTTGAAAAACCGATGGAAGTTAGAAGACTAATAGGTTATCTTCCTGAGCAAAACCCGCTTTATCAAGACATGTATATTGTTGAGTTTTTAAATTTTATTGCCGGTATATATAAAATCAAAAATAGAGTTGCGCGAATAGAAGAAGTTGTTGCAATGACAGGACTTGAGCCGGAAATCAACAAGAAGATAAATTCATTATCTAAGGGGTATAAGCAGAGAGTTGGGCTTGCTCAAGCGATTATTCATGATCCAGAGGTTCTTATACTAGATGAGCCAACATCGGGTTTAGATCCAAATCAGATTATCGAAATTCGAAATCTAATTCAAAACCTTGGAAAAGAAAAAACAGTGATGTTGTCCACCCACATTATGCAGGAAGTCGATGCAATTTGCGATAGGATTGTGATTATAAATAGGGGTAAAATTGTTGCTAATGACAACCGTCAAAGTGTGCACGATTTAGCTAAAAATAGCACGGGTACACTATTGGTTGAGTTCAAGGACGGAATAAACAATGAAAGACTTGAAAAACTATATGGAGTTACGAAAATTGTACGAGTCGAGGGAAATAAGTTTATTATCGAATTTGATTCAAAAATTGATATTCGACAAGATATCTTTAATCTTGCTGTTAAGATGAACAATGCTGTTCTAAGCCTTCAACTTAAAGAAAAATCCCTTGAAGAAGTCTTTAATGAGTTAACAAATATAAAATCATAACTCAAGATAAATTTCCAGTAGTTCAGTATATACCTTTGGACATAAAACCAAACTTTTTATTACTGCCGGAATAAGAATAGTTTCTCCGGCTTTTATTGTAATGTTCTTTTGTTCATATTTGATAATTAACTCACCATTTATACAGTAGTAAAGCACAAAAGAATCAATTTGGTAATAATCTTTTTCCAAGTTATTCATCACAGGTAGAAAGTTTACCGAAAAGTGTTCATTTTTAATGATTTTGTTTGATTTGTCCGGCAATCTCTCATAATCTTCTGTGAGCTTATATGTTTTATTATAGTCGATAACTTCATTGGCTAAATCGATGTGCAGTTCTCGGTCTGTTCTTCCGTAATCGTATAGCCTGTATGTTACATCTGATGTTTCTTGAATTTCAACAATTACATTTCCCTTGCCAAGACTATGAACTCTACCTGCCGGAATATAGTATATCTGTGAAGGTTTGGTAGTTGGCTGATTAAGAATAGACTCTATTTTGTTTGATTCTATCAATTTTAGAACTTCGTTGGGAGTTGTCTTTTTATTAAATCCTGAAACAAGTTTTGCATTTTCTTCACTTTCAAGAATGTACCATATTTCAGATTTCCCTCTGGCATTATGTCTAATTGCCGCAGTTTTATCGTCGGGATGAACTTGTAATGAAAGGTTCTCTTTCGCTTCGATTATTTTAACCAATATAGGAAACTCATAGCCATATTTTTCAAAAACAGTATCTCCAACAATTTCGCCCATATAAATCTCGATAATTTCTTGGATGTTATTATCCTTTAAGAAACCATTTTTCACAATTGATAGGTCACCATCTAGGCCTGATAGCTCCCAGCATTCTCCGCATTTTTCGGGAGTGCTTTTATCTCCTTTTATTGCTTTTATTTTTTCGCCACCCCAGACCTTAGATTTATAAATTGGATAGAATTTTAACGGATATAACATATTGTTAAATATTTTTATTATTTTTAAAAGTCAAAATTAGGAAAAAATAATTAGAAAAAAAGTATTATGTTAATCGTTGGTATTGCTGGTGGAACCGGATCGGGAAAAACAACTGTTGTTAAAAAAATTATTGAAAAACTGCCAAAAGGTAGCGTTACAGTAATCCCTCAAGATTCATATTATAGAGATAATAGTCATTTGCCACTTGAAGAAAGGCAAAAAATTAATTTTGATCATCCAGATGCAATCGAGTGGTCGCTATTGGTTAAACATCTTAAAGAGTTGCGTTTGCAAAATACTGTAAATCAGCCAATTTACTCCTATTTAACTTGTGTAAGATCGCCCGAAACCATACAAATTACACCTAGTCCAATTGTTATAGTTGAAGGAATTTTGATTTTGGGGCAAAAAGACTTGAGAAATCTTATGGATCTCAAAGTTTTTGTAAGTGCTGATGCTGACGACAGGCTATCACGAGTAATTCAAAGAGATATAATTGAGCGTGGGCGATCGGTATCAACAGTATTAGAGAGATATGAGAAAACAGTTAAACCTTCTCATCTTCAATTTATTGAACCTACAAAGCGTTATGCCGATGTGATTGTCCCTCAGGGAGGAAATAATTGTGTAGCAATAGACCTTTTAACGAAATATATATTACAAAATTTAAGTTAAATTATGAAAGATTATAATTTTGATAATATCATGTTTATTGATATTGAGACCGTTCCGGCATTTCCTTTATTTGAGGATATGCCCGAAAATTTTCAGAAACACTGGGATAAAAAATCAGGATATTTTAGATCTACCGAGGAGTCGGCCTCTGATGTTTATCAACGAGCTGGCATTTATGCTGAGTTTGGTAAGATTATTTGTATTTCGGTCGGATTGCTTACAAATACCGGAAATTTTCGGGTTAAATCTTTTGCCTCGGATGACGAAAAACAATTATTGATCGATTTTGGCAATATGTTAAACTCGTGGGATAAAACCGGAACAAAACAATTGTGTGGACATAATATTAAAGAGTTTGATGTTCCATATATTTCAAGAAGAATGCTGGTAAATGGGATTAAATTGCCTGTGTCAATTAATCTTGCCGGCAAAAAACCATGGGAAGTGCATCATATCGACACGCTTGATTTATGGAAATTTGGCGATTATAAGAATTTTACATCATTAGCTTTGTTAGCCGATTTGTTTGAGATTCCAACACCGAAAGATGACATTGATGGTAGTCAGGTTTACGAAGTTTATTATGTTGAAAATGACTTAGAAAGAATAAGCACTTATTGCGAAAAAGATGTGCTATGTGTTGCAAATCTTTTGTTAAGATTTGATGGAAAACCAATTGTTGGTTTTGACCAAATAGAAAAAGCGTAAAATTAGTCTATTATCAGCATTGCATCTCCATAAGTGCCGAATCGATATTTTTCTTTCACTGCTACATCGTAGGCTTTAAGCAGATTGTTGTAACCGGCAAAAGCTGCAACCGTCATCATTAAGGTTGACTTTGGCATGTGAAAATTAGATATTAATGCATTTGGAACCATAATTTCGTATGGTGGAAAAATAAATTTGTTTGTCCATCCCTCGAAAGGTTTAACAAAACCGGTTGTAGTTACAGAGCTCTCGATTGTTCTAAGAACGGTTGTTCCAACTGCACAAACTTTACGTCTTTCTTCTTTGGCTTTGTTAATCATGTTTGCAACTTGCTCAGTGATTTGTATTTCTTCTGAGTCCATTTTGTGCTTTGTTAAATCTTCTACATCTACATTGCGAAAATTTCCCAAACCAACATGTAGGGTAACATATCCAAATTCGACTCCAATAATTTCTAGTCTCTTTAGTAATTCTCTACTAAAGTGCATGCCCGCTGTTGGTGCAGCTACTGCGCCTTCTTTTTTTGCATAGATAGTTTGATAACGTTCTGCATCTTCGTCCACGACTTCTCTTTTTACAATATGAGTTGGTAGTGGTGTTTGTCCCAAAGAATATAGAGTTTTCTTAAACTGGTCGTATTCGCCATCAATTAAAAAACGCAAAGTTCTACCACGTGAAGTTGTATTGTCTATTACTTCGGCTACAAGCTCGTCGTTTTCACCAAAATATAACTTATTGCCTATTCTAATTTTTCGGGCAGGATCTACTAATACATCCCAAAGCCTTTGTTCTTTGTTTAGCTCACGAAGTAAAAATACTTCTATTCTTGCACCTGTTTTTTCTTTATTCCCATATAATCTGGCAGGAAAAACTTTGGTGTCATTAAAGATCATTATGTCTTTATTGTCAAAATAATCTTTAACATCTTTAAATATTTTATGTTCTATCTCTCCGGTTTTACGATGAAAAACCATTAGCCTCGATTCGTCTCTATTTTCAGAAGGGTGAAGAGCTATTAACTCTTCTGGTAAATGATAAGTAAATTGTGATAATTTCATTTTATTTATTAATATATGTATGTTTAAAGCTTGTCCTTATACTAATTAAAATAAAAAAAGTTACAAATTGTTTAAAATTTCTGTAAAATTTTCAAGTTTAAAAGCATTCTCTATTGAAAATTCACCGCTTTTGATTCGCCTAAGATAATACAAAAAGGCTCCGTTGTCAAGTCTTTTCCCAAATTCGTCGGCAAGAGACCTTATGTAAGTGCCTTTGCTACAATGAATTGTGAGGGAAATATCGGGCAAAGAAATTTTATTTATTTCAATTTTAGATATTTCAATTTCACGAGATTTTAGTGTAACATCTTTTCCTTTTCTCGCAAATTCGTAGGCTCTTTTTCCATTTATTTGTATTGCCGAATAAATTGGTGGTGTCTGAGATTGTTTTCCTAACATAGACTCAACAACTTTTTCTATTTTTTCGATTGTGATATTAGTTATGTCGTATTTTTTGTCTGTTTCAGTTTCCATGTCAAACGAAGGACGGGTTTCGCCAAGACGAAAAATTGCTTCATAGACTTTATCGTCGTTTTGAATGGAATCTATTGTTTTTGTGGCTTTGCCTGTGCAAATTATTAAAAGGCCTGTTGCTAAAGGATCTAGAGTGCCGGCATGTCCAACTTTTATTTTTTTATTTTTTGTGATATTTTTTAATTTCCACCTGATTTTGTTAACAACATCAAACGAGGACCATGTTTGTGGCTTATCAATAAGAATAATTTCACCCGACTCGAAATCAGGTGTTCTGTTTATGTCAAAAAGTTTTACCATTAACTAAGTAAGAATATTGAAACTAGTCCAACGATAAGACAATAAGCGGCAAACCATATTAATTTGCCTTTTTTTACGATATTGATCATAATTTTACAAGCAACCCACCCAGTGATGAATGCGCTTAAAAATCCGATTATCATTGTTGAAATTGGTAAGCCGGTATTACTAAATTCGCCTCCTAATAAATCGAGAAAGTTCTCTCCCAAAATAGGGATAAGAACCATTAGGAAAGAAAATTTAGCCACTTCGGCCTTTTGATTTCCTAGCAGTAATCCTGTAGCAATTGTAGCTCCAGAGCGTGATATGCCGGGAAAAACAGCAAAGGCTTGAGCAATACCAATGATAAAGGCATCTATAAATCCAATCTTTTTTGTGTTGCTGCGTCGGAAAAAGAAAGTGAAAGAAAGCAGTAATGCTGTTACTAAAAGCATTGAGCCAACAAAAAACATATTGTCGCCTCCAAATAGACTTTTAATTTGATCTTTGAATAGCAATCCAACAATCATTACAGGAATCATCGATACTATGATTTTTGCAATATAGTCGGTTTCTTCGTTATATTTGAATTTAAGGCTGCCCTGTATAAGTTTAAAAATCTCTTTTCGAAAGACAACAATTGTACTTAAAACTGTTGCACCATGAACGAGAATACTAAAATACAAATTGTTTTCGCCATTAATACCAAAAAGATTTTTCCCTATTTCCAAATGCGCACTGCTGCTTACAGGTAAAAATTCAGTTAATCCTTGAACAAGGCCAAGGATTAATGCTTCGAACCATTCCATTTAAATTATTTTTTTGGTTTCCAAAGAATTGCGAAAATCTCAGTAATAAATCCTAAAAGAATAACAATTGGGGCAAGAGTTATTCTTCTGAAATTAAATATTTCAGGATTATAAACTGTAGGATCTTCACTCTTGCCACCTGAAAGCAAAAGAAATCCAATAATAATAACAACAAAACCAACACCTATAAGAATGTAGTTTATCTTCTCCAAAACAAAACCTGATTTCTCTTCGTTTGTGTTTATTTCCTGAGTTTTTTTGTCCATTTTAATAATATAAATTAGCAGATTTTAATCTTAAATATTTATTTATCGAAAAATATGTTGATACTAGTGATAAAAGTACTCCCATGGCTATAACCAATAAGAATAATAATCCGAGAGTGGATATGTCAATTAAGTTGAGCATTTCACCAACCTGATTATTCATAAAGTAAACGATTATGCTTAGAATTGTAATTGCAATAAGAGAACTGAAAAATCCTTGAAGCGCACCTGTAATAAGAAATGGTTTGCGTATAAAATTTCTTTTAGCTCCGACGAGTTTCATTGTGTTGATAATAAACCTTTTTGAGTAAATCATCAAACGAATTGTGTTGTTGAGTAAAGCAAAAGAGATTAAAAAAAGTGCTGCACTAAAAAATAACAATATCAAACTTATTTTCTTGACGTTATCGTTTATCAAATGCACCAAATTTTGTTGATACGAAACTTCTGAAACAATGCTAGCATCGGTTAGAAAAAATGTTTCCAGCATTTTTATACTATCTGGATTTGCATACTCGGAGTTTAAATAAACATTTATTGTTGGAGATAATGGATTGTATCCCAAGGTTTCCAGAAAATCTTCGCCGAGTTCCTCTTGTAACGACGCTGCAGCATCTTCTTTTGTGATATATTCTGTCGATTTGATATATGAGTATGTGTCTAAAGTTTTTTGATATTGTTTGATGTCGGGTTCTTTGACATCATTTTTTATTATTAGCGAAAAACATAAATTCTCTTTTACATATTTTGATAATACTTGTGCGTTCAAAATTAACAATCCAACTATTCCAAGTAGTAATAATACTAGCGAAATACTAATTAATGAGGTAACATAAGCTCCTCGTATTTTACTTTTTATATTAGATCCTTTTCTCATATTATCTAATCTGAATTTTGCGTGTGACGGTATCTTTAGTTCGTTTAATTCTTACGAAATAAATTCCTTCGGCAAAATTACTAAGATTTAACGTTACTTCACAATTATTTATTGCAAATGATTCGATAACTTGTCCTGTAATGTTTAAGATATCGACACTTAGCATATTTTCTTCGGCATCTTGAATTATTAAATAATCATTTGTGGGATTTGGATATATGCTGATTTTATAGTCTTGGGTATTTTCTTCGACTCCTGAGTCGTTCCAGAAATTTACATTGATAGTGTCGGTGGCAGTACAAGCATTTTGAGCAATAACTGTTAAAACAAACTCATGATTTCCGACACCATAAACCGACCCGTAAACAGTTAGCATTGGACCGTCAAAACCTGTGTTCCATAAGTATTGTGCATATATTGGTTCTACACCAATATCGACAAAAGAGCTCACAGGAATGTTTAGGTCGTTACCTAGATTAATGCTAACAGGCTCTCTCACATCAACATAAGTGCTTTGAGTACTTGAACAACCATGTTCATCACCTGAAACTGTAACAGAATATGTTCCTGATTCTGTTATTAGGATCGAGGAAGTGTTTGCAGGGGGTGTTGTATTCCATACATATCCATAACCACCATCTCCGGCATTTAATGTATATGGTCCGCAGGCAATTATTTCGGTATCATCAAACAAAATTTGATGATAAGGATGGAAAGTTACTACAAGAGTATCTTTTGTTTTACATGAATATTCTCCTGTAACCTCTAGTATGTATGTTCCGGATAATTGTACTTCGAGACTTGGTTGATAGCTAAATCCGTTATTCCAATTATAATGAGTATAGTCGCCTGTTGGACCAATGGTTGTAGATTCTCCATCGCAAAGGTCAATATCGTCGCCAAGAGTCATCATTGGAGCTTCATGAATTGTTACATCAATAGTGTCTGAGTTAACGGTAGCGCATGCATTAAATGCTGAACAAAAATACTCTCCTGCCATTGAAATCGGTGTGTTGACTATGTTAAGAACCGTGTCGTTTGCTCCTGGTATTGGATTATTATTGAAGTACCACTGCAAAGTATAGTTTTCGCCTTGGGCATCCATGATAAGATTTAAAGTGTCATGTTCGCAAATTGTTTGGTCTATCGGATTCCAGGTTATTGCAGGTTCTGTGCCGATTGTTAGAATTGCTGTTCCTGAGTCATCGTAGCCACACTCGTTTGAAACTCGACAGAAATATTCTCCTGATTGATTTACTTGAGCACTTGGATATTCTAGAAGGCTGCTTGTTTGACCTGAAACAGCAGATCCGTTTTTATACCATAAGAAATCAAGTGGTTCTGCTCCTGAGGCTTCAATTTCCATTTCAGCGTATTCTCCAACACAAACAGTTTCGTCCACAGGATGAGTTGTTATTTGCGGTAAAGCTAATATTTCAACATCTATTGTGTCGGTAGAAATCTCCCCACATGAGTTTGTAAGTATGCAGTAGTAACTTCCCGAATAAGCTGGGTCGGCTGAGAGACTAGTGTAAGTTGCATCTGTGCCAATCGAACTGGCTGTTTCGAGTATAAACCATTCAAAAGTAACAGGCTCTGTTCCCGAGTAATTTATCCCAATGCTTATTTCTTGCTCTGCGCAAACTTCGAGATCTTCCGGTTGTTCTGTAACAATTGGAGCAATATTAACGGTAACTTCTGCATCATTTGTTAAAACAAAACCACACATATTACTTACGTGACAAGTGTATGTTCCTGACTGCCCTTGGGTTATGTCATTGATAATCATAGTTTGCGATTCGTCACCGGAAATGTTTGCACCACTTACATCTGCCCCGTTAAACAACCATTGGTAATATAATGGGTCTGATCCTCCTGCTTTTGCTTCCATTGTAATGTCGTCGCCAACACATAAAACTCCTCCATTAGGTTGTTGTGTAATAATAGGAACCATTAGTGTGATAATTTCGGCTGTGTCGGTATAAACAGTACCACAAATATTTGTAATCTCGCAATAATAATATGACGTGTCGTTTGCAAGCATCTCTATGTCAAGCATTGTTGATGTTGCTCCGTCAATAATTTCAAAGTCTTCATCATACCATTGATAAGTAACTTCTGTTGTAGCAGTAGCAGTAGCATAAAGAGTTATATCTTCACCAAAACATTCGGAATGATTTATTGGGTTTGCTGTGATTTCCGGCAATGTATTAATTGTAACATAAACTCCATTACTGGTATCGTTGTTACAAACATTATATGCTATAAATTTATATTGAATCGAGTGAGGATATGTCGGTTCAGTAATTGTTAAGCTTGTTTCGGTTTCTCCTAACATCATAATTCCATCGGCAAGCCACATATAGTTAAGATAATCTCCTTCGGCTTGAGGTGTAAAAATGGCATCTTCGCCTTCGCAAATAGTTTGTGTAGTTGGTTGGGTTGTAATATCTGCATGTGCCACTACTTCAATATCAAGGTTGGTGGATGTTACCTCTCCGCAAGCATTAGATACTGTGCAAAAATATTGACCTTCATCAGATTCTTGAGCATTAAATAGGTTATACTGCGATGTGTATCCCAGTGTGTTGCTGCCAAAGAACCAGGTAACTTGAGAATTTTCACCTGTATAATCGACTTCGAAAAGGTTGTTTGTTCCTTCACAAACCAAATCATTTTCAGTTGTGATATTATTTATGATTGGCTCTCCTTCAACAACGATAACGCTTTTTATGTCAGAGTCAACATTTCCTTCTCCATTTGACACATGGCAATAGTATTCTCCTTCGTCACTTGGAGTTAAAGCCAGAAACTCTAGGATAGGCGAATTTGTTCCAACAGGCATTCCATCTTTAAACCACTCGTAGCTAATTGGCTCTGCACCACTTGCCTCGATTGTCATGGTCGCAGAATTATTTTCACATTTTATTACAGTACTTGGCTGGTTTGTAATTGTGGGTGCCTGTGCATTACTGTTTTGCGATAAAAATAGTCCAAAAAGGACAAAAATTACGAATAAAAAATTGACTAGTTTGTTCATTTTATTAGCAAATTGTTAATCGGACAAAATACTTAAAATATTTGTATCAAGAGCTAAAATAGTGCGATAACTTTTAAACAAAATTTTGTGAATTTGTTCAAATCTAAAATCGTTTTAGTGTTGAGTTAAAAAAGGGTGTTTTCTGAGGAGTTTAATGTTTCGTAATATTCGTCAATCTTAAGGTTTTTGTCTTTAGATGCAATAACCGCTAGTTCGTCACATCTGTTGTTTTCTTTGTTGTCGGCATGACCTTTAACCCAAACAAACTTTACATTATGTTTTTTGTAAATGTTAATAAATCTTTTCCAAAGGTCGGGATTTTTAACTTTTTTAAATTCTTTTTTTATCCAGTTTTCAATCCAATTTTGATTAATCGCTTCCGACACATATTTAGAATCGGTGAAAACCGTAACCTCAGAGTTTTCTATTTTTAGCGTTTCCAGAGCAACTATAACAGCCAGCAATTCCATTCTATTGTTTGTAGTTAATCTAAAACCCTCTTTTAATTCTTTTCTGTGTGGTCCCGAAATCATAACAATACCATATCCACCCGGACCGGGATTGCCTCTGGCTGCACCATCAGTATATATTTGGATAATTGAATTTGACATGTAAGATGTAGAGTTGCAACTATTTTGTGATCAAAATCTTTTGAGTTACTCGCTCCTGATCAATTATCATGTTAACAAAATATAAGCCTTGAGGGTACTGAGTTATGTCAATAGAGATTTCGTCGGCACTGCTGGTTTTGTCAAATGAATCAACAATTCGCCCTGTTTGGTCGATGAGTTGGATGTGTATTAATTTGTCTGATTCCAGAAATCCGGTGTTTATATATAGCAGATCTATTGCCGGATTTGGATAAATCTCAATATTGTTTTGTGTTTTAAACGATTCTATGTCAACCAAACAAGTTACAGGTTTTATTCCACTCGAAGTCTTTATCCCAAATTTTTCGGTTGCTGTTGCCCAAACTCCGTTCGTTTGTACATAAAGGGTGTTTACTCCGCCCGCGTAGTTTCTGTTGACTGCAATACTAACAGCAAATTCATCATCGCTTACATTGTCATTATTAATATCGACATAATTTATTTTATAACCAACAAAGAAAGGACCATCAACTTGCAGAGGAGTTTCAAAATCAATTGGGTAGTAAAAATTTGAGGGGATATCTCTTAGGAATACTTCCTTTTCAAAGAGTATTTCTTCGGGATAAGTAGTGTTTCCATTCCAAACATAAAAAGTAACATAGGAGTTATATTCGGCATTTTCGGATAATACAACAGGTACAATCATTCCATCTATTTGCTCAAATGAATATTGATTAAATTTGTCGGCGTAGATTCTTGTTTTTTGTCCGTTATGTCCTCCGATACGTCCCCAGGTTCCGCTAACTGTCGGAGAATAAACTGATTCGTTGTCATAAACATTTGAAATTGTGTCACAATATTTGTTTATAGGTCCTGAAAAAACTAGTATATAGTCTTCTTTGTAAACATAATTTGATCCACAAGCGTTGTTTACCGAAAGGGAGACATCATAAAAACCTGCGGCATTATACTCAACACCATTAATTACATTTGATACTGCTGAATAGGTTGGATATCCTCCCTGAAAATACCAATTCCACATTGTAGGATTGTTTTGAGACCTATCTTCAAAAAAGACGGTTGTTCCCGAGCGGATAAGTCGTTGTGATGCAATAAAGTCAGCTATAGGAATTGCTACGCAAGGGTCGGTTTCGGCAACGACAATATAATCTTCTTTTCTAATTGTATCTATACCCATATTGCTTTCAACAATTAGTTCTACATCGTAAGTTCCGGGCATTGTGTATAATATACTTTGTGGGTCTTTAATGTTTGATGTAGTAGGAGTTGCGCCTTCGAAGAACCATCTCCAAATATATGGATTTCCGGAACTCATATCACTAAAATTAATATAATCTCCAGGTGCGATAAAAACTCTATCAGCCATAAAGTTGGCCACTGGAGGAACGGTAGCTGCCGGAATTACATTTATATAATCTATTTTAACTTCGTCGTCTTGAGTTCCTTCTTCGTTTTCAACTCTTAATTCAACTCTGTACGTGCCTACTGTTGTGTATGCTATTGGAACCGGAACTTCTTCGTTTGATGCGTTTGGAATACCACTTTCGAAAGTCCATGCATAAGATGTAAATGGTCCGTTTTGTGACAAATCTGTATAAACAACAGTCCCGCCGGCAGGAATTGTAGTGTAATTGGCGGCAAAATCTGCAATTGGAGTGTCAAGATTTTCTTCAACAATAATACACCCTTCTATGACCTCGGTATCAATGTCGGTGCCATTTTGTATTTCTAAAATAACATCGTATGTGCCTGCGTAGTAATAACAAATTCCTGTCGGATTTTGTAAATTTGATGTAATCGTTTGTGCTCCCGGAAAACTCCATTGCCAATAAGTGGGAACACCTGAGCTCATATCTGTAAAGTCAACACAATCGCCGGCAGTAATTGTATAGGCTGATGCAATAAATGCAGCATCTAAATCCAATTTTTGTTGCGATGGAGATTGTGCCGAGACTTGTGTTACTGTCAAAAATGATAGTGTGAACGTGATTAAACCAATGATTTGTGTGTATTTCATGATTATGTCAATAAAATAATTAATATATTAAGCTTAACACACAAAGATAAGATTTATTAAAAAACAATTTTAAAAAATATTGGATTTTATTAACAGATAGTCTTTAAAATCTCTGAAATGAGTTTTTTTTGCACAGCTACAATGCTACATCCCCTCACAATTATTACAATTCTGATTTAGGTATAATCTTTCTTTTTTGGTCCTGCGCACCCATCAACTTTCAAATTTTTGAGTTTCTATAAAATTTACCAATCCTTTTTTTTTGCGGTTTTTTTTTCATTCTCATTGATATTGTTATTTTTGCACAAAAAAAGAAATTATTATGGCAACAACAGCAGATATTAAAAATGGTTTAACCATTGAGTATAATGGAAAATTATTTCAAATAGTTTATTTTCAGCACGTTAAACCCGGTAAAGGGCCGGCTTTTGTTCGTACTAAGTTAAAAAATTTAGAAAACGGAAGAGTAATTGATAATACCTTTACTGCAGGAGCGAAGATAAATACGGTTAGAATAGAAAGACGTCCATACCAATACTTATACAAAGATGATATGGGGTATAATTTTATGCACATGGAAACTTTTGAACAAGTTCCAATGATGGAATCTCTTATTGAAGGTGTTGAGTTTTTAAAAGAAGGTCAAGAAGTAGAAATTGTTTTTCATGCCGAAGAAGAAAAGCCATTAAGTGTTGAGCTGCCTGCTTTTGTTGTTGTTGAAGTAACATACACTGAGCCTGGTCTTAAAGGAGATACAACTACTAATGCCTTAAAAGCCGCCACAATCGAAACAGGGTCAACAATTATGGTTCCATTGTTTATCGAAATTGGTGAGATGATTAAGGTTGATACTCGCACAAAAGAATACGTCGAGAGAGCAAGATAGTGGCAAAGGGGTGCGGAAATTATTGCTGGTATCTATAATCTCCGGGCTTAATTTCAATGGAATATTTTTTTAGTTCTTTATTTAACTTATCCGATTGGTTATCGGTGAGTTTGTTTAACATTTCGTAAAATGTCTTGCCATGGTTTTTGTGAACCAAATGACTCATTTCGTGCAAGATGATATAATCTATCAGATGGTCGGGTAAAAGCATCAGGCGACACGATAATCTTATTTCGTTTCTCGAGTTGCAAGTGCCCCAGCGTGTTGAGGCAGTTCCAATAGTTAAGTCTTTTGCAAATAAATTGTGTTGCGAGGCTAATCTGGAATACCTGTCGGTTAGATATTCATAAGCTTCAAACAACAGCATTCTGTTTATTACCTTTTTAACAAAGGTTTGTATGTCCGGATTATTAAAATCAATTTTTAAGGGATTGTATTTAAACAAACAGACATCTTCTTCAATGTCTGCTGTAAGTCCAATACGGGCATCTACTTCAAAGGCTATCTTGGAGAAACGTGTTAAAAAAACAGATTCGGGAGTGAATAAATTGTCGTTAAACTTTTCTGAAATAAGACTAGTTTTCTCTTTTATCCAATCTAAATGAGAATTTATAAACTTAATTGCTTCGTTATAAGAACAAGAATAAGGAATTGTAACAAGAACGCCCTTTTCGGGGTGTATCTTTAGCTTGAACTTGGTGGCATTAGATTTTTTACTAATCAAAACTGCCCCAATACCCGGAACAGAAATCAGTTTTTGCATTACTTTTTCGACAATTTACTAAGCTTTTCGAAACTGCTATTTGCTACTTCAAAGAAATTACTTACAATGCCATTGTATTTTTGTTTAACATCTTGTCGATTCATGCCTGTAGTTGGTTTGTTAATCTCGATAAATGATTCTGCACGATGGCGTATTAGTTCATCTATTATCTCTGCCACGGGAGCCTCGTCTTTTCCGGGATTAATTTCAAGATAAATTAAACAATCTGATATCACCTCGTGTGTTAACCAATTTAGGTCTTTTTTTAAATCTCTTCTGTTTGCCATAATATTTTTTTTGCAAATTTAGGTTTTAATTCTGATTTTTTCTAATTTTGGACAATAACTAGTGTAAAAAATAATGGACAAATCTTTTTTCGTATTTTTTATTTCTTTTGCAATATTCTTGAATGGTTGTAATAACAATGATGATAGTAGTTTGGATGACGACTCGAAAGAAGGTGTTGTAGATATTATTAACCCTAAGGTTGATGTGATTTCCGGGTACTATCGCGACGATCTTTTGGTAGTTTTTAAAAAAGAAGTGCTTTTTCCTATCGATAGCGCATTTAATAATTGCATTTCTACAATATTACAAAATAATATAGATGTAGATTATTCACAAAAACTTGTGGTTGTCACTAGCACAAACGATTTTATTACAGCCAAAATTGATAGATTTGAAAAATTTGGTGTTTACGAAATGGATGAGACATGCAAAACTAAAATGCTAGATGTTTTATCAATTTATCAAAAAGCATTAAGCAACGAAGCTCAGGAGTTGTTGTTTATTGTTGGATCAACAGGTGTTATGTCAAAAAATGAGCAAAAAATCATAGATAGTATTAATGGTATCATCATTGAAAAAATGTTGATAAAGGAAGAAATAGTTCATGAGATTATGAATGAATATAATCATCAGCATAACAAAACATAAAAAAACAAAACCAGCTAATTAATACAAAAAATCAATTCCCAATCTTATTTTTCTATCTCAAACCCTTTTAATTGTGCAAATTCAATTATTGAAAGCTCTATAGCTTTACCAAAATCGTCTTCTGTTGTTTCGTCTTTCATTTTCTCATCAATAAACTTTTGTCTTTTCTTCGAAAGATCAGTAATCTGTGAATTTATTTCTGCACGTTCTTGGGCTTTTTTGTCAATCTCTTTTTGCAATTCGGTTGCATTTAGATTCTGATACTCCTCCGGTAAAGTTTTATTATCAACTTTTTTAAGATATTCAGGATCATCTTTGGCTCTATCAACTAAATCCCAGTCGTAGTTATTATAAACCGACTTCGATTTTGAAACAGCTCTGTTGACAGAATTTTCTTTCGAAATACTTTGAGCATTGTTATCCTGAACACTTTGATTTGCATAATTAGATTGACCTTGCTGACCATAATAAATATATGTTTCATTTAGTTTAAGATTATATTCACTGATTGCATCATCGTATGGGGTTGCAATATATGCTATTTGTGCATCCGAGTTAATGCAAAAGTATTTACCCTGGCCTCTATCAGCAGCATCTTTCCAATAACCTGATACTCCTTCATGATAATCTCCACAGTGAATAGTATTAACATAAATGCTATTTTTAAGTGCAGCACTTATCGACTCCTTATAGCTGACATTTCCCTGAGTAAACTCCTCATTTCCGGCAATATAAATCAGTTTCATATCGCTATTTCCATCACCCCAGTCTAAGTTTTTAACCGCATCGTCAATTACTGCTCCACAATACTCAGAACCTCCATTTGTTGTAATTGCAAATAGTTTTTCGGATATTAAATCTAAATTACTAGTAAAAGGAGTAATCTGTCTGATATAATTTTCTAATGCCGGCAAGCCATCGTTCCCATACATATACAGAGCGATTTCAATTTGAGGAGTCTTGCCATTAAACTTTAAGCTTGTAAGTGTATTTACAATATTCCACAACCTTGATTTTGCCTGATTTATCAATCCATCCATACTATTTGATGCATCCAATAAAATTGCCACCTGCACTTTTGCTGTTTCGGCAGGAGAGTTTATTTCATCATCTGTAATTACACTTGTTTTTGGAGAATTAAAGAATAGTGTAGTTGCTACAACCAACACTAAAAATGTTACTACTGTTTTCATAATTTTTAAATTTTTTATTGTTAGTACTATTTAGTCTCTGTCCAAAAAGTCGGTGTTTGAATCAGATTGTTCGAGAGCAGCATTTCGACGCTGCTCAATGTGACAGCTTTCGAAGTATTGAAAATTAAGGAGTATACTGTAGTAAATGACTGTTTTCAATACAAGAGTAATGCAGCTGTCGGACATTCTGGACAAACACTATTTAATTTCAAATTTTGCTTTTATCTCATATCTTAGCTTAATCGAAGGCAAAATTGTTTCATATTCTGAAGAAGAATATCCAGACTGTGGCATCACACAATTTGATGTTAGAGAGTTGCCTCCGTAATACCAATAAGGATCATTAGCTGCTGGAACAATTTCCGTAATCTCAAGCACAGCTCCGACCTCTTCACCAATACTGCTTAGCAATAAGTTTGCTTTATCCTTGGCTGTTATCATTGCCTGAACTTTTACTTCGCTACGATAATCTGTAACTTTAGAATGTGTGCTGCTAACGATTCTAATGTTGTTTATATACTCCGGTTTAATGTCTTTAATAAAATCAAGATTATACTCTTTACAATCCAGCTTAAGCTTATAAGTTTTTGTGTTGTTGTAACTTTTGTTCCACCACCATTGATAATACCAATAATATGGGCTGTTTATCTCGCTAAACATAAGGAGCGAAACCGGAATGCCATTCTTTTCAAAAGCAGCGTAAATTTCCTTGTCAAGATTTTCCGTTGACGACTTAAGACTGCTTGGATTCACTAAAACTATTTCCAATTCAACAACATCGGGTACGATAGTCATCTCGGCACTACCTGTTACTTCAATAAATCTGTTTGTCTTTTCCTGAGAACAAGCTACAAGGGTAATAAGCAATACTACCGGAAACAATAATTTTTTCATAATTCTAAGTTTTGATTTCATAATTATATTTTTTAGTCTCGATTTTTGTCAAAATTATGCCCAAATGCAATCAGATTTTTATACAAGATGGTGAAATCACATTTTGACTTGGTGAATGATATTTTTTTGATCAATTTTTTTTCGTTACTTTGAATAATTAAAATTTTTAAGTGAAGCAAGTAGTAATCATATCTATAATTTGTTTTTTGGCATTAGATGCGATGTCGCAAACCATTATTGATGATAGTGTATATTATAATCCCAGCGGAAACTTAAATAAAACTTCTCAAGAACTATTCAAGGCAATAAGTCAAGGCGAAAGCAATGATACTATTGCCGAAAAATACTATAAGCTGGCTATTGAGCTAATAAAAACATCTAACTATTCAAAAGCTGAGTTTTACTTGCAAAAAGCAATCGAATACGCATCTAAGAGTAAATCAAATAAGCGTTTACCCGATTATTACAGAGAGCTGGCAAGGATTCAGGAAAATCAAAAGAAACGTAAAGTAGCGGGCGATAATTATGAAAATGCCTACCAATATTCAAATGAAAATACTCAGGCACAAATAAACTTAAACGACGCCAACAGAATGCGTTCTTCAACAAATCCTTATGATGAGCTCGAGTTTCTAAATCAAAACAATGCAATACTCAGCAATAGCAACAGTTATAGCAATGAAAAATTTCAAAATTATAACCAAATTGCCGACATTAATCTTTCGCTTAATCAAACGGATGAAGCCTTAAAAAACTACAGTAACGCGTTAAACGAAGTTGATGATCAAAGCAATGAAGCTTTAAAAATAAAAAGCGACATTGCAAACCTAATGGTGCAGACAAAAAATTATGATGAAGCACTATATCTGCAAAAGGAGATTGTTGAACAATCAAACAAAATTTCGGAAGTAGAAGTACAAGTTCAACAAATGCGGCAGTTATCAGACATTTATTTCTCTCAAAACATAACTCAAGAAGGGCTACAAGTATTAAAAGATGCATATACACTAGCAATAAAAAAAGGTAGTGTTTCCGAGGCAAGGAAAAGCTTAATCGCTTTGATCTCGCATTACAAAAAAGATAAAAATAACGAAGAAATAATTTCACTTTATGAGGATTTTATTACCAACTTAGACTCCTTGATCTTGAAGGATCAAAGTCTTATTGATGTAAAACTGTTCGAGCTTACCGAGCAAAAAATCAGAGAACTTGAAAAAGAAAGAGTCGTGAAGAACAAAATTATTGAGCAAAAAAACCACAATAATCTCCTACTTTTTTTATTAGTGATTATGCTAATTGGTTTAATTTTAATCACTGTTGCTTCGTGGCTTTCGGTAAAGAAAAAAAACAGAATGATTGCTCTACAATCCTTAAGGCGAGAGATGAATCCCCATTTCATTTTCAACAGTTTGAATAGTGTTAATCAGTTTATTGCAAGTAATAATGAGCTAGAAGCGAACAAATACTTAAGTTCATACTCCAGACTTATGAGAAATATGATGGAAAATTCCAATAAAGATTTTATCCCATTAAGTTTAGAAATTGAGCAATTAAAAAAATATCTGGAGCTCGAAAAAATGCGATTCCCCGATAAATTTGATTATCGAATTAATATCGATGAAGAAATTGATACAGATATTGTCAAAGTACCAAATATGATTATCCAGCCAAATCTTGAAAATGCGATCTGGCATGGACTAAGGTACAGAGACAGTATCGGTTTTCTCAATGTCAGCTTTTCCATTATTGGCAAACATGTTTTGTTAGAAATTGAAGACAACGGCATTGGAATTGAACAAAGCAAAATGCTAAAAACTCATCATCAAAACATGCACAAATCACGTGGTTTAAAAAATATACAGGAAAGAATAAACCTGCTAAATAAAATCCACAAATCGGGCATAAAATTCGAAGTTATTGATAAAGATAATGGGAAAGGAGTAAAAGTTAAGATAATATGGAAAAATAATTAACTCGGACATATTTTGTCGCACACTTTTATTAAGTTTGTTGAAAAATATCAATATGTCGAAACGAGAAGCACTATCCAGGTACAATTTAATAATCAAGAAACTTAGGAAATGTCCATCAGATTTTAACGAAATAATATCTTATCTTGAGTTTGAATCTGATTTGCAGAAATACAACTTTGTTATTTCAAAAAGAACTTTCCTTAGGGACTTAGATGATATCCGGTCCTTATATAATATTGATATTCAGTATGATTTCTCCAGAAGAAAGTATTATATTGACACTGAAGATCAGCCGGAAGTACAAAATAAAATCTTGGAAACATTTGATTTATTTAATGCTTTGAATATTTCTGAAAGAATTGCAGACGATATTCATTTTGAAAAACATGAATCAAAAGGAACAGAGAATATACACGGCATATTACACGCCATAAGGAATCGACTTCAAATCTCTTTTACTCATAAGAAATATTACTCGGATAATGAAACGAATAGATTACTGGAACCATATGCATTAAAAGAATATAAAAACCGTTGGTATGTCCTAGGTAAAGATTTAAAGGATTTGCGAATTAAGAATTTTGCATTAGATAGAATCTCAGAATTTGAGATTAGGAAGATGCAATTTAATAGACCTGCTGACTTTAATGTAAATGAGTATTATGAACATTGTTTTGGAGTGATTCCAAGAGAGGACCAAGAAGTTAGTGAAATAGTATTGTCTTTTTCTCCCTTACAAGGCAAATACATAAAATCAATGCCATTACACCAGTCGCAAGAAATATTAGTTGACAATGATGAAGAATTAAAAGTCAGATTAAAAATGTTTATTACTCATGATTTTGTTATGGAATTATTATCCTATAGTTATAAAGTAAAGGTAATTTCCCCACAAAGCTTGTCTGATGAATTAAAAAGAAACCATATAAAAGCACTTAAGAATTATGAATAAAATTAAAGAGAAAAATTTTAGAATTGAGCCTAAAGAAGAACTATCTAAATTGTTGTTAGATGGCTATAGGGAAAGCCACGATGTTCAATTTTTTGAGGGACATTGGGGTCACTTGGTTTATATTGATACTGAACCCAAACAAGTTATTATTGGTTCAATATGGTCTAGGAAAATTGATATGGAATTAAACTTTTGTAAGATATTAAAAGAAATAGAACCTTCTAATTTGCAAGAACTTCTTTTGCTTGTAACGACCTATCCCCGCTATCCTCAGACTGTTTGGCAAACCGATTTAACTTTAAATAAAGTAAATGACAAAATAGATCTGTTATTGCAAGAAACTAATGGGTGGATTGTTTATGATCATCAACTTTTACAATTGTTACAAATGACTACTAAATGTAGTTATGAAGAAGCAAATACAATAAGAAAAAGAAGTAACGCAAAACATCAAGATGCTTTTGATAAAATATCGAATATTAAAGTTGATGGAGAAGATCTTAAAAATATAATTCGATCAAGATTGAAATTTGGACTAACTTTTAGTCCAAATTATGAAGCTGCTTATCGCTTATTTATTCACCTGAATCGAAAATAAATTTATATCTATTATAATGTGGGAAGACGAAAACTATCCGTTGCGGTACAAAAACACAACAAGAAGATGAGTAATTTAACAGTTGAGGAAACTGAGAAATTGAATGCTGTAGAGCAATTAGCAAAAGAACTAATGGCGACTCATAATGTGTCGCATTTTAAATTTAGATTTGGGTATGGCTGGACAAATTGGGGAACTTGTTCTTTAACAACAATTACATTGCAACTTGAATTTGTTTTAAAATATAATATGTATGAAATTAAAAATACGTTACTGCATGAAATTGCTCATGCTATTGTTGGTGTAGAATGTGGCCATAGATTAGAATGGCAATTGAAAGCGAAAGAATTAGGAGTCAAATTCCATAAAAATTATCACAAATAGAATTTAATTAAAACAAACTAAATCGAAAACAAAGAAAAGAACCATATTGTGACAATCATTTATTATTTATATATTTGTAAATATGACAATTGCAAATGGTGGAGAGTCGAGAAAATTTAATGTAAAAAATATCTTTATGAGCTACGAAACAATATTATTAGAAGTAAAATCAAGAATTGAATTGCATAAGAAGTTTAAAGATGCATATAATAAACAATTAGCATTTGATTTTAATCTATTTAATTTTTTTAAAATTGGAGAAAATAAAATATCAGAATTGTTGGCCTTTTTTATTAATCCTATGTCTAGTCATGGTCAGCAAAATGCTTTTATCAAAGAGTTTTTACGAATTCTTGCTTTTGATGTTAAGGACGAAGCTATTTCGGAAATAACATGTGAAAAAGGAATTGACAATCAACGTAGGATTGATTTGTATATTAAATTTATATGAATGCCCGTATATTTACCTAAATGATTATCTTTGCACAAAAATTAGATAAAAATGTCATTAATAAGTTTTATAGAAGAG
>JAFGVU010000042.1 GCA_016937855.1 Bacteroidales bacterium
CGTTTAACCCTGTCGCTCTGTGCGTTAAATTTCTTATTTTTAACCTGTCTTCTTTTGCTACTTGCTAATAAGTCAAAGAACTTTTTTTTTCCATATCCAAACCTTTGTCCAGATATCCCTTTGTTTTGGGACTGCAAAAATAGATACATTTTTATTTCTACCAAAACTTTTTTCACTTTTTTTTTAATATTTTTTTTGATGCTCATCAAACATGCTGATTTACTGCATTTTAACATAAAATAAATTTTCACTATTCATTTTTTTTCTCTGCAATTTGCTCCATATTAAATCATTTTTCTTACTTTTACTTCAAATATATTAAAAAGTGGAGAAGAAACAGAACGTTAAAATCAAAAATAAACATCAGAGTACCAGGATATACTATCTGATAATTATTGTAATAGGGTTTTTACTTTATGGTCAATCAATAACAAATGATTTTAACATTGATGATGACTATGTTTACGAAAACCACAAACTCGTTGAAAAAGGGATTAAAGGAATACCCGAGATATTTACTTCCCGATATAATACTAAAGATGAACAATACTTTGGTTACCGTCCTTTAACAATTGCTATTTATGCAATAGAATATCAAATATTTGGTAGCAATCCCCACTCAGCTCATTTTTTTAATATTTTGTATTACATTATTTGTTGCGTACTACTGTTCAATTTCTTACAATTACTCCTAAAATCCAAACAACCAAACTTATATTTGTGGATATCATTTCTAGTTGTTATGATTTTTCAATCTCACGCGATTCATTCCGAGGTTGTTCTAAGTATTAAAAACCGTGAAGAAATAGTTAGTTTGATTTTTAGTCTTATTGCCGCAACTCAGAGTTTAAAGTTTTTCGACAACCAAAAACCGTTAAATCTTATAATCGCAATTATTTCCCTCTCATTGGCTTTCCTTGCAAAAGAATCTGCAATTGTATTTATTGTTCTGATCCCTATTTCAATTATTTTCTTTAAAACAGATATTAAATTATTACCAAATTTAAAACTTCCTAACAAAATAAATTTGTCAGATAAAAAAACAATTTATAGAATAATTCTGATTGTTCTGGCTTTTCTATTTGTTGTTGGAAATGAAAACTTTATAGTTTTTAAAGATGTGAAGATAAATATTCATAATTTTGATAACCCAATTAATGAGTATTTTTTTTGGCTTGGATATATTTTGTTTTACACCTATATATTAATAGGAAATCGCAAAACCGATAAAATAATTACTATTTCTAAACGAAATATCGCGCTATGGTCAATTAGTGTATTGTTAGTTTTTGTTTCTTTTATAACGAAATCCCAAATATCGTCTTTGCTGATTTTAGCTATGCTTTACTTAACATTGATAAACAATAAAAAAACTGTTGTGATTCAAATTAAGTGGTTAGAAAACATAAATCGCAAAGCAGTTATTCCACTTTTATCCTTTCTGATTTTGGCAGCCATAGTTCTTTCTATTACTTACTTTGTGCCAAAACAATCATTGCCCGAAACAAATGCTCCTGTCTATAAATGGCAAAACCCTTCTTTCACAACCACAAATCCATCGAATAAGGCTGCAATAGCAATTTATAGTCTTGGATATTACTCAAAACTTTTGCTTATACCTCATCCTTTAAGATTTTACTACGGGTACAAAATGATCCCTGAAGTTAAAATGTCTAATATCTTGGTAATCCTAAGTATTACTTTTCATCTTTTTTTAATTTTTGTCGCTCTAAGAAATTTCAACAAACGATCGCTTCTTTCGTTCGGAATACTCTTTTATTTTATCAGTATTTTCCCGTTTGCCAACACATTTTTCCCGCTTACAGGGATAATTGCAGAACGTTTATTGTTTGTTCCCAGCATTGGATTTAGCATTATAATGGTTTTCATATTGTTTAAGTTATTAAAAATAACTGAAGATAGTATTTTTAATAAATCCCTTCGCAATAAGACACTAGCCATGGCATTAGTGATTATTTTACCAAACAGTTTGATAACGATTAACCGTAATAGCGATTGGAAAGATCGAGAGACATTGTATGCACATGATATAGAATATCTTGAAAACTCTGCAAAAGCAAACACTCTATATGCGAACCTATTAATTGGCGAAGTGTATGCAGCAATCAAGTCCAATCTGCCTGTTAACAATTATAAAAATCAGATCGAACTTGCAGTAAAGCATTTTCAGCAAGCAGTTAGCATTGATTCAACTTACTCAAATCCGTGGCACAATTTGGGTTATATTAACATGATTCTTTACAAAAACTACGAACTTGCAGCAATTCAGTATTCGAAGAGCCTAGCAGTTGATTCAACCGCAGCAGCTTCGTTTTTAAACCGCGGGATATCAAACTATTACATTGGCAATTACAATCAAGCTCTCCAAGATTTTGACAATTACCTAAATAAGAATCAAAACATAAAAGACAAAGAGCTTGACAAAGCTTATGTATTTACCGCTAAATCGAAACTAGAACTTGGCGATACTGTTGGATCAACAGAATACTATCTTTTGGCTTTTGAAAACCTAAAAGTAGAAAACTTAAACAAAGCAGTTTTAGATGATATAAAGAAGCACTTTATCATAGTTAAGCGTTTTGATTTAGCCATTAGAGTTTCTGATCTGGAAATTTCATTTAATCCTGAGATTGATGCACCATATGTTGATAAAGGTAACTACTACTTACTATCGGGTGATACTGTTAAAGCAATTGAGAACTGGGAGATTGCATTTGAAAAATTTAATGGCAATTTTAATATTGGCATGACCTTACAACAATATTTTACATCAAAGGGGAATATCGAAAAAGCCAATTACTACTATAATAAAGCTGTGCAGTACAGACAAACGCATCCTTAAAACATCATAAATTCGTTTTTTGCCATTTCAAGAGCATCGTCTTCGGCCTTTCGCATAATTGATTTTTCTTTCTCTGAGTGGTCATCAAGTCCGACAAGGTGCAAAACGCCATGAATAATCACTCTAAATATTTCACTATCCTGTGTGTTATACTCCTCTGCATTTTCGGTAACACGATCTATACTGATAAAAATATCTCCTGATATTGTGGAACCTTCGCAGGAATTAAAGGTTACAATATCTGTATAAAAATCGTGGTTTAGGTACTCTCTATTGATTTGTAAAAGGTACTCATCGGAGCAAAAAATATAATTGATATCACCCACAATCTTTTTGTAATCCTCAATAATTTTACTTATCCAAAGTATAACCTTATCAAAGTTAAGACCAGGCATTTCGACATCTTCATTAAAAAAGACAATATTCATCTGATTCTCATTTAATTATTTCCAAGTGTTTTGAGGTATTCCTTATATTTCGACTTATAATAGCTTCGCAATTTAACATTCGACATTTGCAACAATTCATTAAATCTAATTTCCACCTCTTTTTCTTTAAATGCAGCATCAGGATTACTTAATTTATAGTCTTTTGCCTCATTAGATTTTCGTTTTTGGTCGATTTCTCTTTCGCGTTCGCTATTTTCGGCTTGTAGCAATCTTGTCAATATGTTTTCTTGCCTGTTAATTGTTTGAGGTGTAATATTTCCATTAATAATATCGCCAAGGTTTTGCTCCATCATTCGATTGATTTCCTGCAATATTTTTGCAGATTCGGGGCTTATTCCACTGTTCATCATATCGTTGATCATTTGCTGCATCATTTCCTGTTGCATTAGCATTTTTGCAAGTTGTTCACTATTTTTTCCGCCCGGATTTTTGCCTCCATTTTTCATCTGCTCAATCATATCCTGGATTTGCTGCTTCATTCCTTGCTGCAAATCACGCATCTGCCCCATTGGTTTTCCTTTTCCTTGATTTTTACAGTTATTGCACTGTCCTTCTCCACTCATTTGCATCGACATTTGCTGCTGCATCTGTTCCATCATTTCCATAAGCAATAAAGCAAGATTATTTGCCGAAGTCATCACAAGTTGTTGCGAACTTTCTACGAGATATCTACGATTCTCGCCAACTTCGCTCATTATCACATTTAGGTTTTTGTAAATATCTGCTATTTCTTTGGAGACCAAAGGTCCCAACTCGGGTATTCGTCCTGCCATTGCATTAAGCGAATCTCTAATAATGTTGAAATTATTTTGCGCATTTTTCTGTTTAATGATATACTCCTTATAACGAGGATCGCGTAAGCCCAGACTCTTCTGTTGAGTCAGAATATCTTCCTGATCAAACGAGAATGTGATTAAATTCTCTACAACCTGCTGTATGTCTTCAAGATTTTCTTGCATCTGCTGTTGCGATTGCCCATCCATCATTGATTGCATTTGCTCACTCATTTCTTGCATTTTTTGTGAACTTTGCTGTTGCGATTTTGCAGCCTTATTGTTTTTATTTTCTTGCATTTCCTGCTTCGACTGCTCCATCATTTCTGAGATCTCTTCCATTTCCTCCTTAAAGTCGTCGAGTTGCATTGGCTCATCTAATTCTGAGTTCTTTTCAAGAGTTTCTTCATATTCTTTTTTTATCTCCTCAAACTGCTGCTTGTGCTCTTCTTGTTTTTTTAGAAGCTCCTCTTGACTTAAATCTTTTTCTTTTGTTTGTTCAGACAATTCCTCATGCTCTTTTGCCAACTCATCAAGTTTGTCGATCGTATTTTCTATTCTTTCCTCTACTTCAGCTTTTTTTAGCAACTCCAGCGTATTATCCATTTGTTGCTCCATCTCCTCTGATGAGAATTTAATTTCGTCAGCGACTTTAAAAAACTCATCTTTATCAAATTCTTCCATCAACTTTTGAAGCTCTTCCATCAACTTCTTCATCTCCTCATCCATCAAACTCTCCATAAGATCGTTGATTTGCTGCTGCTTTTGCAACATTTCTTCTTTTTTGCTAAACTGTTCCTTAAACTGTTGCATTTTTGACTGCTCCTGCGAAATGTCATTCATCAGTTTCTCAAGCTTAGCCTGATCCTGGACAATTTGTTCCATCATTTGATTTCGTTCGTAGCTCGTCATTTGCTCATTAATCAGTTTTTTCTGCAACTCTTCTATATTTTTCCTAATCTGAGAACTTACATCTTTTGCCTGATCGATTTTTTCTTCGGTTTCTTTATTAGTTTTTGAACTCATATTTTGCAAATCGTCGGCGCTCGGAATTATAAATTCCATTTCTCTGGTACGTGATGTTTTTACTCCATTAACACCATCATTATCAGATATTTCGAAATAGTAACTAATTCGATTTCCTTCGACATCAAGAGAGCTAAAATCATAAGCAAAATAAAAGTCTTGCGAGCTTATTCGTTTAGAAAACGGTATATCCACTCTAATTAGAGTATCACTTTCCTCACCTGGTTTACAAACGAACCTTAATCCTGAAAAGCCATAATCATCATCAATAAAACCATTATAGTACATAACTGCTAGCTGTGTAGAGTCTGCCATATCCTGAACTCGTATTGTGGGATATAAGTCAGGAATAACTCCTATTTGATAATTTATACCTGTATTTTCTTTGAAAAACTCGTTCTCAACATTTATTGTATATACTCCCGAATTTAGCACTTTTCGCTCTAATTTAAATTCTTTCTGATTTGCTATTGCAGGAATTGTAATGGAATCGAAAACAACATTTAATCTGTTAAGATTCATAGTGTTAAAAGTCCATAAAACACTTGAACCAACCGGCACACTAATATCGCCCGAGTTTTGATATTTTTTATCCTCTATACCTGTATAATCTGGTGCATCGACAAAAACTTCGAAATCGAGTATAGACGGAGCGGGCAACACTTCAATCTCATAGGAGTCGGAAACGATGCCGGCTGCAGACATATTAAATTTTAGGTTATTGTTGAGATTTTTAAACTTGTACTGAAACTCCCCATTAGATGTTTTTTCCATATAAAAATCGTTTCCTCCATAGCTCAATACAACCTGATCGGGCGAGTAATGTCCTTTTGCAGAAACTTGCAAAATAAAATCAGCTCCCTTTTTGCTAATCAACGAGTCGTTAACCACTCTAAAACTAAATGGAGCAGGTTCTTGATAATGAGTATTAAAATTTATTATTCTTCCTGTTGCTTCCGAAAACAGACTTGGCCAAACAATAAAAAGTATAATTGCAACGATAAATACGGGTCCTAAAAACTTGAAAAATCTTAAATTCTTTTTTAAATCTATTGCCGATAAAAACGGGATAGGACTTAAACTCTGAGTTCTTTGATTAATACTAGCAAGAATAATGTCTTTCGATTCATGATCAGTCTCCGATAAATCTTTTAACTCCAAAGTATTTTGCAACTTATCTGCGACATCAGGAAAGTGTTTTCCGAGTATTTGACTAGCCTGAAAATGATTAATCGTTTTCCCAATCTTTAAAATCCCTAAAATAGGGATCAAAATCATGCCAATAAAAATAGCCAGATATACTATAAGTGTTAAAAAAAACAATACTGTTCTTAGTGTTGTACTAAAATGTCCAAAGTATTCGGCAATTATAATAATTAAAAACCATAATAAATACACCGTAATAGCAAGCAGCAACCCTTTAATGATTTTATTGAGGTAATATTTTTTGATAAAACCATCAAGTTTTTGCAGTAATATGTTAAATCCATTATCGCTCATACTATTTTGCTAACCAGTAACTTGGATTCACAGGAGTAGATACTTTCCATATCTCGAAGTGCAAAACAGTTTTATTTTCAGATTTGTCGGTATGAATAACACCCAAGGCTTGTTTGGTTACGACCATCTCACCCACAGAAACATAAACATTGTCGAGATTTGTGTAAACACTAAGATACTCTCCATGACGTATAATGACAGCGTTTTGAGCTCCCGGAATTGAAAATACTTTTCTAACCTCACCATCAAATATTACCCTGGCAGTTGACCCTGATGTTGTTGAAATGTCCGCCCCCTTATTATCGAGTGTGATTCCTTTTAAAACAGGATGGTTTTGCTTACCAAATCCACTGATTATAACTCCTCTTTCGACAGGCCAAGGCAAACGGCCTTTGTTATTAACAAAATTTGTACTTACAATTTTTTCGGCAGGCGTTAGCTCATATTTCCCGGTTTTAGACCCACTCGACCTTTTTGCCTCTTCAGCAATCAACTTTTCTATTTCTCGTTGCAATTGAGCCATTTGTTTTTGCTGCTCCTGAAGCTTGTTTTTTAAATCTTGCTCTTTGTTTTGTAAGTTTTTAAGGGCTTTTTCTTGATCTTTTTGCTCACTTGTTAACTTTTGAGTTTCCTTTTTCTCTTCATCCAACAAACTTGTTTTTGCTAATTTTGCCTCATTTAACTTAGAAATTTGTATCTCAAGAACGGCTTTTACCGAATTTATTGCCATAAATTGCTTTTTCCTAAAATCTGCTAACTGTTGCATATACTTTAATCGCATATATGTTTGATTAAAATCCTCTGCCGAGAGTATAAACATAATATCGTTGTATTTGTTCTGATTTTTCCATGCAACACGAATCATATCAGCATATTTAGATTTTAGAATTTCTAAGTCTTCTTGCATTATACTGATAATTAATTCCGTTTCTTTAATTCTATTATCATAATAATTTACTTCTTCATTTATGTTTTGAATTAACTCTTTACGCGAATTAATATTTTTGTTTATCAATTGCAAACTATTGTACGACTCTTTCTGGCTTTCTTTTGTTTGCTTTAATAATTTATTAGTGTAGTTAATGTCTTCTAAAGTTTTTCGTTTTTTTTGCTCCAGTTCCGTTTTCGACTGACTAAATCCAAAAGTAAATCCTAACAGCAATAGTACGCAAGTAATAATTATGTAATATATTTTCTTCATAGTTCTATTCTCTCATATTTATCACTAATCTTAAATGGGAACGACATTGATTCAGAATCTATTGTTACTGACTCTATATTAATTTTCAGATTGGCAACAAAACGTGGCGTAATAATCTCAACTGAGATCTCATGTGGGAAATACTGGTTTTCGACCAGATATTGCTTTCCGTACTCGATATAAAGCGATTGTTGTTGAATGTAATTCTCCAGATACATATCGTGAACTCTGTACAAATCGGGCAATACTTTTACAAACTGAAAAACAAATTCGTTTGTTTCGTATCCAACAACATCGGCTCTAACAGTATCGTTTATCTCTTTTTCAAGTTTACGTTCCCAGCGTCCCTGATTTTTTTCCTCGATATAGTAGCGAGAGTATTTTCTTTCCGATATCGAACTCATGCAATACAAAGTAGAATCGTAACATTGTTTAAAGTTTGATATTGCCTTTGAAGAGTCCTCAGGTTGTGGATAAAAGAAAAATGAATTAGTAAATACAGCTTCTATCATATTGTAATCCATGTCCATTTCGAACCTGTTGGTAAGGAAATTAAAATTGCCTTCGTAAAATGTTTTTTCGAGACGATTGATAAATTTCACAGAGTCCTTGGTTATTAGGACCCTAACCCCCTCGATATTAAAAGATCTTAAACTTATCCATATTGCTGTATCTTTTTGCATCCTCATTATCCCGCTAAACTCTTGTTTCTCTTCCCCGACATACATATCTGCCGAAAATTTTAAAGTAAGATTATCAAACTCAAAACGATTTTCAATAATTTCTTTGTAGAGCTTTGGTGGTCGCAAGTTTTCGCCTCTTCCTCCTCCCACAAATGCAACCTTACACGACCACATCGTTGCAATTATACCGATGATAAGTAAAGAATATTTAACTTTTTGCCCTATCACCTTCTTAATCTATTGATTTGTTATTAATTTTTTGCTGAATCTTAAGAGAGTCGTTACCATACTCTAAAGAGCTTTTCCATGCATCGACAGCTTGATCAATCCTATTCAATTTGAATAAAATATCGCCTTTATGATCATAGTAAACCGGATTATTTTCATCAAGACTTATGGCTTTAACGATAAACTCCAGTGCTTTCTCAAACTCGCGACTTTTAAATAAAACCCAGGCATGTGTATCAAGATAAATTGAGTTCTCATTTTCTAATTCGATGAGTTTTGTGCTTAACTCAAGTGCTCTATCAAGTTTTTCGCCACGCTCTGCAAGAAAATATGCATAATTGTTTAGTACAAAAACATTTTCGGCATCTTTATAAAGTACGAGCTCATAAACGGAATCAGATTCGTGATGCTTATTTAATTTATGAAACGCATCACCTTGCATTGTGAGGAATTCTATGAGTGTTGGCTGATCATTAAAAAGTAAAGGAGCTACGTAATCCACAGCTTCAACAACATCTGTATAATTATTTGTTGAATATGCAGAAGGGACAAGAAAGCGGTATAACTCTATTACATTTGGAAACAAAAAACTTGCTTCTTTACTACGTCGATACATCGACTCCATATCGCGAAGAATAAAATCCAGATGCAAAGCTTGTTCCCATATCTGATATTTTGATTTATCCTTGGCTAAAATTATGTCAAATTCCTTTTGAGCTGCCTCATAATTCTTTGTCATCATAAAGTAATCGGAACTAAGCGCTCTAACTTTAAGCTCTTCAGGATATTTGTCGGTTAAGACTTCTATCAAATAACGCATATTGCCAACAATATAATTATCATCGCCCATAATGTCGAGCAACTGAATCATTAGTCTCACTTTGATATCCATGTCAACGTCGTCGCGCCCCATACCCAGAGCCAGGTATTTAAATGCATTTTCGTAATCCCCTTGAGTACGATAAAAATCAGCCATCGAAAAATAGATAATCCCGTCGTTAATTTCCTGATCTTCAATTGATTGATAGACTGCTTTAGCCTCAGTGTTTCTACCGGCATTAACATACGATTCTGCTAATAAAGTTTTATATTTTGAATTTTCGGGAAAATTATCTACTAATTTTTGAATCTCTGCAATTGCTTTATCGTCATCATTTAATCTGTCATAAATTGCTTCCTTCTCCAGAGATATCATTTCATTTATTCCAAAATAGTCTTCTGCAGATTGAAGAATTTTAAGCGCTGATTTTGTATCATCCAGAGCTACATATATGCTTGCCAATTCGAAATAATAGTTTATTTTATCAGGATGAGTTTTGATTAAATCTTTGTAAACCTCGGCAGCCAAATCATTTGCCCCTGCATTACGATAAACAAAGGTTAGTAAAAGTTGGTAATACTCATTATCAGTATTATCAAGACTCACGGCTTTTTTTGCATATTCAACAGCTGCCTGATAATCGCCTGCCATATTTAATATTCCGGCAATTTCATAATAAACAACCGATTGGGTATCATCTACTTTTAGAGCAGCTGTATAATGCTGTAAGGCTTGTTCAAAATCACCAAGTATTTTTTGTTTATTTGCTTCGAGGAAGTGATAATTAAAATTAAAGTCTTTGATTCTCGGATCCTCGTCTGATTTGTCGGATTTCTTAATTATTCCGCAAGAATTTAATGCAAATGCAAACAACACAAGCACAAAAACCTTAAATATCTGTATTTTAAGTCGATTATTTTTATGTCTATTTAATCTCATATTGATTATAATCCCCTATGCTTAGATCAGTTTTTTTACCTTTAAAACTCACATTACTACCAATCATCGAGTCAATCATCAAAGCATCTTCGATAATAGTGTTTTTTTGAATAATTGAATTTTTAATAATTGAATCTGTAATGCTTGTTCGATTACCAACAGAAACAAATGGTCCAATAACAGAGTCTTGAATTTCGACCTCATCACCAATAAAACAAGGTTCGTTAATAACCGAGTTAATTATTTTTGCTGATTTTGAAATTGTAGCAGCTCCTTTACTACGAGCCAAAACCCTCTGATGAGTTTCGATAGTTATGTCCTTATTTCCGCAATCGAGCCATTCGTCCACAGCACCTGGCACGAACACCATCCCCTTTTCGCGCATATTCTCAAGAGCAGTAGTAAGTTGATATTCTCCACTTTTTCGAATATCATTTTCGATAATAAAGTCGAGCTCTTTACGAAGTTTGCTACCATCATTAAAGTAATATATTCCAATAATTGCCAAATCAGAAACAAATTCTTTAGGTTTTTCAACAAATCCTTCGATGATTCCGTTTTGATCTGTTTTCACAACACCATACGCTTGTGGATTATCTACTTTTTTTACCCAGATTATGCTATCAGCACCGTCATCAATTTTAAAATCGGCATAAAAAAGCGTATCAGCAAAGGCGACCACAGTCTTACCTGACAAAGTTGGTGCAGCACACCAAACAGCATGAGCAGTGCCAAGAGCTTGTTTTTGGTAAAATATTTCGCCTTTTGCGCCAACTCCTGAGGCAATATCCATGAGTTTTGCTTCTACATCCTTTCCGAAGTCACCAATTACAAATGCAATAGTTTCAATTTTTTCGGCACAAACTTCGGCAATTCCTTCAACTAAGCGATTTACTATTGTTTTTCCGGCAAGTTCAATCAATGGTTTAGGTACAGTAAGGGTATGCGGTCTCATTCTTGTACCCATTCCGGCCATTGGAATAATTATATTCATAATTCAAGTTATTAAATTTATTTTACGCCTGTGTGACCAAAACCTCCGGCCCCTCTAATTGTTTCATTAAGAACTTCAACTTCGTGCCACTCGGCTTGTTCGTGTTTTGCAATTACCATTTGACATATTCTTTCACCGTCCTCGACAACAAAATCATTTGCCGAAAGGTTAACAAGAATCACACCTATTTCACCTCGATAATCAGCATCAATTGTACCCGGAGTATTTAAAACAGTTATGCCATGTTTAAATGCAAGACCACTTCTAGGGCGTATTTGAGCTTCAAAACCAACAGGCAATTCAATAAATAATCCGGTTGGGATTAATCGGCGTTCAAGCGATTTTAAAACAACGGGTTCTTCAAGATTTGCACGCAAATCAACTCCTGCACTGTACTCAGTGCTATATGCAGGCAATTGATGTTTCGATTTATTTACAATTTTCACTTTCATTTTATACCTATAATATTGCAATTTAAAAACCTACAATATTAGTAATTTTAATGGAACTGCGGAAATTTTTATTTTTATGCTTGTACTGTCAAAGGATTATGCGGCTACCTCAACATTTTCCAAGCTTTTTCCTTTATCACAAAAACAGACGTAAAGAGCAAAAGTAAACCGGTATTAAAAACATAAACCATAACTTGTGAATCAGGTCGTAAATAGATGCTTCCAAAATATAGTACTAATGCTAAAGCAAAGTAAAATCCGGCATTAAGTAAATTATATGGAACACGATAATATTTTTGTCCCCAATAAAATGAAAGCAATGTCATTGAAAAATAACAGATCAAGGTCGCCCATGCTGAGCCCTCATACCCGTATAGTGGAATTAAAATCACATTGAGAATAACAGTAATTGCTGCTCCAAAAATGGCTAGATATGCACCGTACTTGGTCATATCGTTAAGCTTGTACCAAATAGAAAAATTAAAGAAAATGCCTAAAAACAAATTGGCAAGTAACAAAATGGGCACAACTTTTAACCCCTCATGATAATCTGCATCAATGAAATATTTGATAAAATCTATGTAAAACATTACTCCAAGGAAAATCATCAAACCACAAATAATAAAATATTTTGTTGCTTTTGCGTATAACTCACGAGCATTGTTCTCATTTTTATTATTGAAAAAAAATGGTTCGGCAGCATATCTAAACATCTGTATAAACAATGTCATTAAAATCGCTAATTTATAATTTGCACCATATATTCCCAACTGCTTCATTGGGTTCATGGCATCTGGCACTAAATATTTAATCAATACTCTATCGAGAGTCTCATTAATCATACCTGCAAATCCTGCAATTAATAATGGAATGGCATAAACCAATATTTTTTTTAATAAAACCTTATCAAAATTAAATTTTACATTTAACATTTCGGGCAACAACATTAACAATGTTAAGACATTTGCTGCCAAATTTGCAATAAATACATAGCCTACTCCAATCTCAGGAGAATAAATTGAAAGAAATGCAGAATCGGGATTACTTATTGCCAATTTCGGACATAGAAGCAAAAAATACAAATTGAGCCCAATGTTTAATCCTATGTTGATCAATTTGATTATGGCGAATTTCCATGATTTATTTTGCAAACGCAGTTTTGCAAATGGTACTGAAACAAAAGCATCCAAAGCAACAATCAAACCCATCCATAAAATATACTCAGGATTTGTCTCATATTGTAAAACATTGGCGATTGGCTGAAGAAAAACTAATAATAAAACGATAAATAAGCTAGAAGTAGCAGCTAAACTGGTTAAAATAGATGAATAAACTTTATCGAAAATACTCTTATCTTGCGCAAATCGGAAAAACCCGGTTTCCATTCCGTAGGTCAACAAGATTAATAAAAATGTTACATAAGCATACAACTCTGTTACTATTCCATAAACTTCCGGAGCAAATAAACGCGTATATAGCGGAACTAGAAGGTAGTTTAACAACCTTCCTAAAATGCTGCTTAAACCATATACAGCTGTCTGACCGGCAAGCTTCTTTAATGGGCTACTCACAATAATATTTTTTACGAAAATAATAGTAAATCAAAATAATCATACATTCAAGCCCGAAGAGTTATCAACGGCTTAGTGTTGAGTTGAGTATTTTTAGCATTTATTTGTTTGCTTATCGTTTATACCAATATAACCCCAAAACCTAATGAAACGCGATCCGATAGCTATCGGATTCGCGCTTCAACCCCAAATAAGCAATATAGATTTTTTGCTATTGCACAATTTTTAGTATGCTTATTCGAGGGTAAACCGGTTTTGGGAGATTGCTGCTAATCCCTTAAAATGTTCAAGCGATCCGATAGCCATCGGATTCGCGTTTGGAGATTTTAAGAACACGAGCGCTTGTTCTTAGATCTTAACAATTGCCCTTAAGCCGGCTTTTTGCCGTTGCGCCCCTGCATCCTTAAAGGGAGCCTGCCCTCACTTGTGTGTAGTTTCAGTCACCCTTTAGGTTTTAGAGTTTTTTGAAATTCAGATATTTTGGGATTTGCGCTTCAATTGCTTCTTTAGCAATAATGCAAATCAGGCTGAAAGTCTGATTTTATTTCAAAACAGGGCAACGCCCTGTTAATTACAGTCGAAGACACCTCTTGAGCGCTGAAGGCGCGGGGTTAAAAACTACGCAACTCAAAAATAATGCACAAGCACTAGTTCAATAGCTATTGGATTCCTATTTGGACAGTTCGCAAACGAAAAAACAAATTTTCCAATCATTTCAGATGATATTTTATTAAGTTTGCAACTTCAAAATTTAAAAACAATTTTTATGTACAGAACTCATACATGCGGCGAATTACGCAAAGAAAATATCGGACAAAAAACTACATTATGTGGCTGGGTACAATTAAAGCGCGATAAAGGCGGAATGATTTGGATAGATCTTAGAGACCGTTACGGAATTACTCAATTGGCTGCCGAAGAGGTTAAGACCGATAAAAAAATCATAGAAATTATCGATAAAATTGGTCGTGAACACGTTATTCAAGTTACCGGCGAGGTAATTGAAAGATATAGCAAAAACGATAAAATCCCAACAGGAGACATTGAAATTAAAATCGAAGATATAAAAATATTAAGCGAATCGGAAACTCCTCCTTTCACAATTATTGACAATACTGATGGTGGGGACGAACTTCGCATGAAATACAGATATCTTGATATACGTCGTAATCCTGTTAAAAATGCACTAATGCTCCGACATCGTGTTGCTCAGGAAGTTCGCAAGTACCTCGATGCACAAAACTTTGTCGAAGTCGAAACTCCGGTTTTAATAAAATCGACACCAGAGGGTGCTCGCGATTTTGTTGTCCCTTCACGTATGAATCCTGGTGAGTTTTATGCATTACCTCAATCGCCGCAAACTTTTAAGCAATTGCTTATGATTGCGGGCATGGACAGATATTTTCAAATTGTTAAATGCTTTCGCGACGAAGACCTTCGTGCCGATCGCCAACCCGAATTTACACAAATTGACTGCGAGATGTCATTTGTAGAGCAAAACGATATCCTTGCTACTTTCGAAGGAATGACAAAATTCCTCTTTAAAACTGTAAAAGGTCTCGATATCAACTACGATTTTCCACACATGCCTTACAGCGAGGCAATGGAGAAATACGGTAACGACAAACCGGACATCAGATTTGGCATGACGATTACAGATATTACCGAAAATGTACAAGGTAAAGATTTTGTTGTTTTTGATTCAGCAGATTATATCGGTGGAATTTGTTTAGAAAATGGAAGCGAGTATAGTCGCAAACAAATAGATGAACTTACAGAATTTGTAAAAATTCCGCAAATTGGAGCAAAAGGTTTAGTTTATTGTAAATACAATGTTGATGGCAGTTTTAAATCATCAGTTGATAAATTTTACAACGAATCTGATTGGGCAATAATTGCCGAAAAGATGAATGCACAAAAAGGCGATTTAATATTAATCCTTGCAGGAGAGAAAGAGCGCACCTTACATGGGTTAAGCGAATTACGTCTAAAATTAGGTAACGAGTTAGGCTTACGCCCAAAAGATACATTTGCTCCACTTTGGGTAGTAGAATTTCCTTTGTTAGAATTCGACAGCGAATCGGGACGATATCATGCAAAACATCATCCTTTTACTGCTCCTTTCGACGAAGATATTCATCTTTTCGAAACAGATCCATCAAAAATTCGCGCTAAAGCTTACGATTTAGTTATTAACGGTGTAGAAATTGGTGGTGGTTCTATTCGTATTTTCGATAAAGATTTGCAAGCTCTTATGTTTAAAAACCTTGGATTTTCGAAAGAAGAAGCCGAAGCTCAATTTGGTTTCTTAATGAACGCTTTCAAATTTGGCGCACCTCCTCATGGCGGGATTGCACTTGGTTTCGACAGACTAGTTTCACTTTTTGGTGGTTCAGACTCTATCAGAGACTATATTGCATTCCCTAAAAACAATGCCGGTAGAGATGTTATGATAGAAAGCCCTTCTCAAATATCACAAGCACAACTCGACGAGCTTGGACTAATCGTTAAGGAGGTAGAATAACGAAAACACCGATATGTTGTCCCTAGCGGGACAAGTGGAAAGGCATGAAACTAAATCGTTGCCGAGATGTTGTTTACTATTACTTAGCCTTAGTGATGTTGTAAAACCGCATTCCAAAAGGCTCATAACCTTTCCATTACTTAAAAAATTACGAATGTTTTACAACTAAGGGGCTGCTAAACTTATTGAAGTTGAATAAAATAAAAGAGTAAAAAATGTTAACAAATTTTACATTTTTCTGGCACTCTATTTGCAAATTTCGCAAAAACGAGCCGAATGAAAAATCTAGTTATAATATCAATAATACTCTTTGCATCTGCAACAAATAGTATTGCTCAGGAATCCGACACAATTTATCACTATTACGTTAATAATTCAGTTTCGGTAAAAATATCTCCATGGGAAAATGGTCGTCGCATGATTATGTTGTACAATTTATATGGAGAAAAAACATTTGAGATGGAAGAAGTTCGATTGAGCTATTCGGTATCGGTGAATCTAAAATTTGCACAAAATGGTTCTGTTTCACACATACATAGCCACATGAATCCTGGAGCATCAATGTACTGGTACGAAACAGAAATAGAGTTTTCGACAACAAATGAGCCATTGTGGAAAAAATCTGTTCAAATGCCAATGCAGACAATTGAAGATGCAATGGGAGATGTTTACTATTGGGATAAAAAGAAAAATGACTGGCAAAAACAAGAAGTAATAAATTGTGATCATTATCGGGAATAAAAATCCTTCAGCATAAAAAACAACAAATCATCGCATCAAAATTTGATGCGATGATTGTTTATTTCAGTTTTTTGTTTTACTGAGCAGGTGCAGCGGGTGCACTTGGAGTATTTGGTAATTGCTCGGTTTTAACAGGTTCTTTAACCTTGCGATTAGGGATAGAAAAACTTGCTAAAAGACTAAAGACAACTAAGCCAATAGCTAAAGTCCAAGTTGCTTTTTCGAGGAAATCTGCTGTTTTCTTAACGCCCATTACTTGGTTACCTTGACCAAACCCTGATGCTAAACCACCACCTTTACTATTTTGTACAAGTACAATTAAAATTAAAAGTACTGCACACACGATAATCATTATTGAGAAAAAGATATACATAACTAATTCTGTTTATTTTTTATTAATTCTTTAATTTTTTCAATTTGAGCCGCAAAGTAAATATTTTTTTCGGGATATTTCAAACATAATTTTTCATAAGTTAATATTGCTTTATCAAAATATCCCTGTTTTGAGTATATTTTTGCCAATGTTTCACTGAACAGCTCTTCGCTTTCCGACAACACCGAATCTGTTGCAAATGAACCATTAGAGACATAATCCCGCCTCGCTTCAATTCTCGGATCTGATGCTAAAAACTGATCAATTAATTGTGATTTTTTTTCTTTACTTATTTGTAATTTTTTTTCGGCAGGACTATCGTCATCAAAATTAAAATCAAGATATTCGTCACTTTTTAATTCCTGAGTTTTATATTCCGGCTTTTCTTTTGAACTTACTCCTCCACCCGAAAGACTTTCAAAATCAATTACATCCTCATCCGACACATCCACCGAATCTGCATTAACAACAGTTTTATCCTGAGCACTATTCAACTGCTGTGTCGATGATATTTCATCTATAACAACCTCATCCTTTTTTTCGGACTTTATGCCTAATTCAGCAAGCCTTTGAGCAATAATCTGCTTTAAATCATCCGTCTTCTCATCAATATTTTCTTTAGTCGAAGATTCAATGGTATTTCCGGATTTCAAATCTGCAATATTCTTCAAAATTTTATCCGCAGCTGTTGGCTCCAGAGGCTTTACCGAATTATTATATTCAGATATTGACTCAACTTCTTCACCAACTCCATGCACTTCTGCAACTTCCTCAACTTCCCCAACTTTAGACTCTCCCTCAACTTTAGACACTCTAGGCACTTCCCCAACCTGAGCAATCTCATGAACTTGTTCTATGTGTTCTATTTTGCTATCATCCTCAACTTTAGGCACTCTAGGCACTTCTTCAACTCTAGGCACTTCTTCAACCTGAGCAATCTCTTGAACTTGTTCGATATCCTCTATATTGCTATCATCCTTAACTTTAGGCACTCTAGGCACTTCTTCAACTACCCTCTTTAGAACTTTTCTATCCGATACGTGTACTGCTGCAATTTTAAGATTACTTTCAAAACGGACATCTTTAATATTATGAAGATTTTTTGCATATAAAATCCAAGCCGATTGAAAATGCGGGAACTCCTGCAAAATTGATTTAATATCATCTATGCTCGAATTATCGAGTAATGAAAAATCATTTACATATTTAAAAAATTGTTCCCTGTTCATTTTACCAATTTGCAACTGCTTTATTAAAAATATCTACAGCAAGCTCTTCGCTAATCTCCTGAATTAAGTCCGATTCAACGGAAGCAAGACTCTGTGAGCTATCAAAATCTGCATATCTTGAGAAGCTTGTATCAAAGTCCTTTTCAGGCTCCAAAGAATTTGTATATTTAACTCTGACAGTTATTGTCAGCCTGTTAAGTGCTGCTGTTTCGTTACCCTGAAATGATTGCGCCGTAACAGTATAGTTTGTAATTTCTCCTTCCAGTTTCAAATCACCGCTATAATTAACCAGTTCTAAGTTCGTTTGTGAAACAAATTTATCTTTTAAAGTTTCGGTAAACACGCTACTTAAATTAGGTTGTACCAAACTTGCTCTGTTTTGAAAAAATTCAATTGTAATGGTTTTTATGTTTGCATCTATGTCGGCACCGGTAAATGAATATCCTCCGGTACAAGCATTTAGCATTGCAGAGACCACAATCACAAAAACAATATTTAAGTGTTTATGCTTCATTTTTTTATGTCGTATTCTTTAATTTTACGGTACAAAGTGCGTTCTGAAATGCCCAATTCTTCGGCAGCTAGTTTTCGTTTATTACTATTTTTCTCTAGTGCTTTGATAATCAATTCTTTTTCCTGCTCCTGTAAGGATAATACTTCCTCTATCACTTCGCCTCTGTCTTCGAAATCGTCATGATCAATTTTGGAGTCTTGATAAACTGGTTTAAAATCATTCATTTTAATATCATCTCCAAATCCTTTAACTATTTGTGTTCCATAGTCGTTAATTTTAACTTCCGGGTTTTGGCGGATAATGTCATTAACTAATATTTTAAGCTCGTTCATATCTTTTTTCATATCGAACAGCACCTGATATAGTATCTCGCGTTCTGATGAAAAGTCTTCGTATTTCTTCTGATTTTTAATAAGTGCAGGTAAATTTGATGAATCGGCACCAATCAAATAATTTTTAAGTATTTCGGCGCTTATTAGTCTTTTTTCTTCTATAATTGATATTTGCTCAGTAATATTTTTGAGTTGTCGAATATTTCCCGGCCATCTGTATGCATTAAGCACCTGAACGGCATCATCGGCAAGCCTGATAACCGGCATTCGATATTTTTCGGCAAAATCTCCGGCAAATTTTCTAAACAAAAGATGTATATCTTCTTGTCTGTTTCGCAAAGGAGGCATAAAAATCGGAACCGTATTTAATCTATAATACAAATCTTCTCGAAATTTACCTTCGGAAACTCTAACAGCTAGATCAACATTTGTTGCAGCAACGACTCTAACATTAGTTTTTTGCGCTTTAGATGATCCAACTTTAATAAATTCACCTGTCTCAAGTACGCGCAACAACCTAACCTGTGTAGAGAGCGGAAGTTCTGCAACCTCATCCAAAAATATTGTACCCTGATCAGCTTCTTCGAAATACCCCTTTCTATCGCTGTGCGCACTGGTAAATGATCCTTTAACATGACCAAAAAGCTCCGAATCGATTGTGCCTTCAGGAATAGCACCACAGTTTACAGCAATATAATTATTGTGTTTTCGCAAGCTTTGTGAATGAATAATCTGTGGGACTCTTTCCTTTCCGACACCGCTTTCTCCGGTAATCAATACAGATAAATCTGTTGGTGCAACCTGAATCGCAATATCCAAAGCACGATTTAGCCCTACCGAATTTCCTATAATCTCAAACCGTTGTTTAATACTCTGCAAATCCATAAAACCTACATCACTATTATAATTAAAAATGCAAATTTAATAAAAATTTAAAACATTATGACAAAATGGCAGAAAAAAGGGGAAGGAGTGTCTTGAGTCCCGAAAAACCAAATTTGTTTTTTACAAATTTGTAGTTTTTCGAGGATCCTCGAGAAAATATGAAATTGCTTAGTAGCATTTTAATATTTTGCGAGGCTAATAAGAGAAAACTGTAATTTTGAATATTGCAATGGCAATTTCTGTTTTCTCGGGATGCCGAAAGTGTCTTGAGTGTCTAAAGTGCCTAGAGTGTCTAAAGTTCCGAAGAATAAAAAATCTGCGATTTTTGTTATTCTTCGAGTATGTTGAGAATTTTTAGTTACGGGACTGTAATATTTTGCCATATATTATTTTTAGGTCACCGCTATGCGGCTTTTTGTTAGTTTTGTCATTGGTTTTCAACAAAGAGGGCACCGCTACGCGGCTGGTAAAAATAA
>JAFGVU010000237.1 GCA_016937855.1 Bacteroidales bacterium
GAAAGAAGCCTGCCATGAATAGCAAATTTATTTGCATATCGAATGGTATCGAAGCATGTTTAAATTAATTTTCGGATAAGCTTTTAAAATAAAATATAGCTTGTGCTTGCAGCGTTAAATAAACAACGGTCACGCTTCTCATTTTGGTTAAGCTATTAGAACTGTGTTGTGATTAACTTGACCAGGGAAATATTAGCCTTGGAGTTATTACGACTAAGATATAACGAGGTAAAAATATTGAAGGCTGACAATGTCTAGGGTTTTTAGAGGAAACCATTCGATACACCTCGCAAGCTCGGCACTCAGGACAAACGGGAGATTGTGATTATTAATGTGGGTTGCTTATTCCGGACGAATGAAAGAATTTGTCTTCACCATCCGTTCGTGCTGAGTGTTCTAAGTAATGATTTTTTATTAAGGACTAGATCCTGAAACAACCCTTCGACTGTGCTCAGGACAGGATTCAGGATGACACACGCCTGCGGCACAGAAAAAGACGATATTTAAAAAATGACTTAGAAAATAAAATAATATTAAATATTGTCCAATTTTCTTGCAACCCATAAACAAAACAATGCCCCAGCCACCTTATTTTAAAATATTTTTTTAATTTTAAATTTCATAAAAAACATTTTATTTATGGGCTTTTTTCCATTTTCACCTGCCAAAGTGCCATTTGAAAAAAAACTTTTTTTTAAAATTTCTTGAAATTAAGATCAAGACTCGCTAATCTATAAAGCGTAATGAATTGAAAATTTTAAAACCCCCTCTAGGTAGGTGGTGATAAAATTTTATTTATCCGCCGTTGCATAAGGCTAAGATAAATAAATAAATAAATAAATAAATAAATATAACTACATAGTTTTATTTAAAGATAGAGACACAAACAACATAAATGTCGGATGGTAGTAATAATGGAAATCAAAAAGAGGAGGATCTTTATAGAATAACAAAATCCTTATCACGAGAGTGATTCTTCTTTAGTTTTTACACAAGCGATTATTCGCAAAACATATTTTGCAAAACATATTAGTGAAGTAATATTTATAATTATTCATAACCCTTAGAGTTCAAAATTCTTCGGGGTAATACTCATAGGAGAGAGACAATATGAATAAAATGATTAAAGGCCTTTTAGTTACAGCACTTGCTGTAAGTTCAATAAATGCCGCAACAAACAAAACATTTCTTATGCCAAGATCTCAAGGTGTTAACCTTGCAATGGAATATGCAACATATAACGAATTAATCAACCATAAAAATGGTGATTTTTTTGGTGCACATTTTCAAGTAACTCCATTTTATATGGAGTCATCAGATAAAAATGATATTGGTAGATACTTTGGTATCAAAGACAAAAACTTAATAGCTATAGATCATGTTACAGCAAATGCAAACACCGATTTTTCTTATCTATCGATGTTCCATGACGTTGTCCCTAACGTAACAACAAAAGCCAGTATCAAATTTGAACCAGAACTTCAAGCTTATGGTGCAAGAATTGATTACTATCAAGATTTAGAAAAAATTCTTGATGGTTTATATTTAAAAGTTGCATTGCCAATCGTTCACGTTGAAAACGATATGCACATCAATGTTTCAGACAAAGTAGGTTTTTTTACAGCTGCTGATGCTGGCGTAAATGCAGTAGAAGACTACTTTTTAGGAACATACGGTGCAGGCTCACCTGCAAATACAGCTCGCGCCTTAGCTAATAATCAAGCAATACTTGAATATGCAAAAATAGGTGGATCACACTCAGAAACATCAGTTGCTGATATTGATGTAGTTCTTGGCTATAAGATTTTTGACAAAGACAAATATGTAGTAGCATTAAATCTTGGTTTAACAATTCCTGTTGGCAACGATTCAGATGGCGTATGGGTATTTGAACCGGTAGTTGGAAATGGCGACCACTGGGGTTTTGGTGGTGGATTAGAAGCCTGGGTTAAACTCTGGGAAGATGGCGATCAAAACATCAAATTAACAGCTGTAGCAAACTACCGTTATTTATTTGAAGGCACAGAAACAAGAACACTTGGTCTTAAAAAAGGTGATGGTACAAAGCTTGATTGGGGCCAATATCGTTATGCAGCAGATGTAACAGTAAATAAAAATGTTCAAGATTTAATACCAACAGCAAACATTTTAACAAAGAATGTTAATGTTGAACCAGGAAGCCAATTTGATGCAATTGCTTATTTAACATATAATAATGGTGGCTGGACAATGGATCTTGGTTACAACTTCTTCTGGAAAGAACGTGAAGATGTAAACTTAAAAGATACAACTTTAGATAGTACAAATTACTATTTAGCACACAATCTCTTAGATTCTACAAATGCATCTCTTCCTGGTGTTCCAGGTGGTAATGACGACGGTGGTTTAGTAACAGAAGCAAGCATTGCAACAACAACTCCATTAGACGGAGCTTTAGCTACAGGTTATCAAATTAAAGCTGTTCACATTGACACATCAGCTGCAGAAACACCTTCAATGGATACACATAAGATTTTTGGTTCAGTTGGATATATTTTCAAAGATTGGGAATATCCTGTAATGCTCGGTCTTGGTGGCGGTTATGAATTCGCTGATCAACAAGGCATTGAGAACTGGCAAATCTGGGGTAAATTTGGAATCAAATTTTAATTTGATTTAAATTGAAACCTTATAAGTCGAGCCCGAGAATTAATTTTCTCGGGCTCTTTTTTTTGTTTTAATTTATAATAATGCACAAAGCTACCGCAATGTCGCCTAAAGACTTAATAAATGTTAACCTATTTGATATTGTGTTTAAACTATGAAAAATAATCATACATATATAAAACTATATTATCATCTTGTGTTAAACACCAAGGGTCGGGATGCAATTATAAAAGATCAATTTAAATTTAAAAAATAAATTTATAAAATTAAACAAGTCTTTAGGCGACATTGCGGTAGCCATATACGTATGCACTGGGTGCTGCATATATCTTGAGCAATATAAATAAAGCAAAATAAAATTGCATCAACAACTACATCGAACTACAAATAATTAAAAAAATATTGAACTTTTCATTCTTGTTGTATAACATAAAAAAGTTATATCAGTAGTAACATCTATAAAATAAGAAGGAGAGATGTCTATGAGAAAGCTTACGCTTTTACTTTGTATCACATTGTTTTCAGGTAATATCAACGCAATAAAATACTCGGATAAAAATTATCTAAGTGTTAGACCGCATCTGGCAAACTTAGCAATGCAACAAACAACTTGGCATACAAATTTATATCAAAAACCCGATGCAAAATATAATGGAACAATTCAAGTTACTCCTTTTTATCAAGAATCTACAAACAAATCTGACATCGGAAAATATTTCGGTTTTGATTGGACTTCAATAAATCCAAATCGTGAAATCGAAAATATTATAAGTGTTCAATCACCACAAGCACAACCAACAGCAAATGGTACGGGTATTGATGAAAAGGTATTTAACTCTAATTTTATAATTCATAATCAAGGCGCAATGAATACACTTGCCGCCGAATATTATATGAATCCAAATCAAGAAGTCTGGGGAGCAAGAATAGATTATCATCAAGATTTAGATAAAATTTTGAATGGTCTTTATTTTAGAATCTCTACACCAATAGTTGAAGTAAAAAATCATTTTGAAATTTCACCAGTTCATGCAGAAACATCCCAAATAATTCCACCCGCAGCACCTGCAAAAACAATAACATTTTTAGATTATCTTGCAGGAAGAGTTGAAAATACAAATGTAAATAACCTTCAAGACCCATTAAAATATGTAAAAATTGATGGTGCAACACATAGCTCTTCCGGTTTTGCTGATATTGATATTCGTTTAGGATATAAATATCTTTACAAACGTTGGATGCGTGCAGGCATTAACGCCAGTGTTTTAGCCCCTACAGGCAAAACGCCAAAAGGAGAATGGTTATTTGAACCGGTTCATGGCAATGGTCATCACTGGGGAATAGGTGTTGGAGCTGATTTATCTTTAGTTCTTTGGCAAAAAAATAACAAATCTATTGAATTTTCTATAATGGCCGATTATAAATATTTATTCCAAGGTATCGAAAAAAGAACAATGGATTTTTTTAATCCAAATCCTGACTTAAAAACAGCTATGAAAGGCGGACAATATATTCTTGGTGGTCATCAAGGTGTTGCCGGAGTTTTTCCTCTTGCAAATATTTTAACTCAAGATTTCAAAATTACTCCCGGCAGCCAACTCGATGGTATTGCAAATCTTAATATAAATTGTAACAACTGGATAATTGATCTGGGTTATAATCTATTTATTAAAGAGAGAGAAGAAGCACACTTACGCTTTCCATGGGAAAATGATAAATATGCAATGGCCGGAATAACATATGATACAGCCAACAATTTCTTAGTAACTATAGCAGCTGGTCCAGCAACAACTCAAGCTTATGCTCAAGGCCTTGTAGCTGGAGCAAACGCATCAATTCAAGAAAGTTATTTAGATTATAATTCAATAATTTCACCAAATGCAGTCAGCCATAAAATTTATGGTGGCATTGGCTATCAATGGAACAAATACAAATATCCTGCAATGCTCGGAATTGGCGGATCATATGAATTTGTTCAAAGAAACTCCGCACTTGAAGGTTGGTCTGTTTGGACAAAGTTAGGAATTAGCTGGTAAAAAAATATATTTAATACAGGGTGCATGTAAAAAATATGCACCCTGTGAATAAAGGAGAAAACACATGAGAAAAAATTTTAGGAAACTAACAATATTAACACTTCTTGCAAGCAATGCGTTAAGTGCTGCTACAAACATTAAACATACATTATTATCCCCACGTCCGGTAATTGATGATCTTGCAATAGAAAAAACGGGTCAACATAATCCTCGCAAATTCAAAGAAAAGTATGGCTATAATTTCCATAAACAAGCATCTCTATTTACAAGACACAGCGTAAAAGGCGAAGATGTTGGTAAATATTTTGGTGTCAATGGAACCAATCAAATAGCAATCAAACACGCGGCCAGTGCTGCTGCTGTTATTGCAGATAACTCAATTGATATTTGGGATAGATTTTTAATTCATGATCATACACCTGCAGGAGACATTACCACTATTGATGCAATATTCAATTTAAATCCAAAACAAGAAGTTTATGCTTTGCGTTTAGATTTTTTTGGATTATTAAACAATCCAATTCCAAGAACTTTTTTCAAGCTATCTGCACCGATAACTTATATAGAAACAGATCTTCATACAAAATATAATACAAATATTCCGGATGTAGGTGATGATTATATTTCTCAATTTTTTAATGGATCTACCGTAAATGCAACCGATGCTACCAATCTTCAAGATCAACTTGAATATGGCAAAATAGATGGCAACAGAAAAACTGTTTTTGGCGTTGCAGATATTGATGCACATTTTGGTTACAGATTAGTTGATGGAAAAACAAAAAGAATTTACTTAAGCGGTCTTGTAACAATTCCAACTGGTAACAGACCAAAAGCTATACATTTATTTGAACCAATTTATGGTAACGGCAATCATCTTGCACTCGGTTGGGAATTAGATGGTTCAATGCGTTTGTGGAAGAAAAAAAGACACACTGGATCTCTTGATTTTACATTAAGACATAAATACACTTTCGAAGGTTCAGAAAAAAGAATAATTCCTCTAAACTTACCATCCTATCCATTTGCTCACTACTACTTAGCTGGTAAAGTTGGACAAGTTGCAGGAACAGCTCTTTTTCCAGCCGCTAACGTTTTAGCACAAAATATAACAGTACGTCCAGGTAACTCTGTTGAAGGAATGCTTAATCTTAAGTTCAAAACTGCACGATTTATGATCGATACAGGTTACAACATTTATTATAAAGAAAAAGAAAATATGCACCTAAGAACAGCTTGGTCTGATGATGTTTATGCTATAGCAAATGCAAGTTACAATACAACAGCTATTTTTAATGTCGCAGCTGAATTAGTAAGAATCAATAACGATATTTTAGACCTAAACGGTGCATTAACACCAAGTCAATTAAGTCATAAAGTTTTTGCAAATATTGGATACAACTTTGATGTTTCAAAGCACCCTATGCACATCGGTGTTGGTGGATCTTATGAATTTGCAGACAACAACTATGAATTAGAAGGTTACGAATTCTGGATTAAGACAAGTTGCGCATTTTAAGTTAAAAGGAAAGTTATATGAAAAATATTAAATTTTTATTATTAACGCTTCTTGCAAGTGTTACGGCTAATGCGGGTACTCATACGCAAAAAACATATCTTCAAACCCGACCTTTTTTATCAAATCTCCCAATGGAATATTCTACATGGCATACACAAGTAAATAAGAAAAAAATTGCACCATGGGGCGGCAGTTTTCAGGCAACAGGGTTTTTCCAAAAATCATGTAATGAAAGTAATTTAGGTGAATACTTTGGTTATTATGCAAATAATGAAGAAGTAACTAGAGACTACATTCCTGTAGGAATAATCGCAGATTTAGATTCAATTCCAGCCAGAAATCTCTTTCATTCTCAGGCCGCTGCAAATAATCTCTCGGGAAAATTTAAATTAAGCCCATCACAAAGAACGCTAGGTCTACGTTTAGATTATTATCAAGCAATAAAAAAATTCTTCCTAAAAATCAGTACACCAATTACTCATGTAGAAAATGGAATACATCCAAAAGTAATTGGTAATTTAACCACAGCAACAGTTGGTGCCGGTATTGGGCAAAATATAATGAACTATTTTGAGGGCAATGTTGAAGAAACAATAGGTGCTGCAAGCTTACAAGAAAAACTTTTATATGCAAAAATAAATGGTACTCAAAGTAAAACTGGACTTGGTGATATAGAAGTTGCTTTAGGCTATAATCTTTATAAAAATAAAGGTCACTATTTAAAATTAGGCATTGATGCAACAATCCCTACAAGTAATGACGCTAAAGGAGAATGGTTATTTGAACCAATAACCGGTAATGGTGGATATTGGGGATTAGGCGTATTTATTGATTCAAAACTCATGTTATGGAAAGAAAATAAAAGTAAAATCGAATTATTGGCTGCATTAAATTTACAATATCTATTTGAAAACACAGAAAAAAGAACCTTGGCGTTGAAAAATTATGGAAATCAATATACATACTTTCCTCTAGCACAATATTATTTAGCCGGTGAACAAGGTAAAAATGCACTATTTCCAGCAGCAAACATTTTAACACAAGATGTAAAAATTGAACCGCAATTTCATTTTGAAGGATTACTAGGACTTTCATTAGTTTCTGATAACTTCACTCTCGATTTCGGATATAATTTATTTTATAAAGATGAAGAAAACATATCATTAAAAAATGAATGGGTAGATAATAAATATGCATTAGCTGCTACAGATTTTGATTCTAATGGTGCTTTTAATACCACAGTCATAGGAGGAAACACCTTCGGTAATGCAGGACCTATTAATTCAGACAATATAGATCTTGAACCAGCTCAATCCCCATCAGCACTAACAAACAAAATATACCTTGCTTTAGGATATGCATTTAACAACTGGAAACGCCCATTAATGTTTGGAATCGGCGGTGGTTATGAATTCCATTCCGGCAATACAGCCTTAGAAGGTTTTGAGCTTTGGTTAAAAACAGCTCTTTCTTTCTAAATAAATTAATTAAATTTCCGATACTTTAAGCAGTAGAAATTTAAAAATGACTAGATCCCGCACTTGATGCGGGATCTAGTCATTTTTAAGTATTATTAAAAAGAAAAATCCTTATTAACTTGTATAAAATAACGCGAACTCGATAATTAATTAGCTCCATTAAGTGCCATTCCAAGGCACTTAATGCTAGGTTTCTTCTTAAGAGCTTATCCGAAAACTCGAAAACCCTTCGATACCCTTCGATACGCTAAAGCTACTCAGGGCAGGCGCTCTTATAAGTAAAGCTTGCTACTCAGAACACTCAGGGCGAA
>JAFGVU010000043.1 GCA_016937855.1 Bacteroidales bacterium
CGAATAGTTGGAAGCGGTTTAAAGATATAGAAAAACATTATCTTGAAACTATCGAAATTCCAACGCTATATTAAACCAGAGCCATATTTTAATTTCATCTATTTCAATATTTTTTCAACTTGTAAATTTATAATTCATACCTGCAATATTTACGGTTGTTTTATTATCAGTAATTTCACTGTTAAATATTAAATTTCAAAAAAAAAGTTTAAATACAAAATTGCAAAACTTATTACCTGCAAAAGCTTTTGAGTAAAAATCGGGTGTTTGTAAATCATTTTTTGTGATTCTTTTTGTGTATTTAATAGGATTATTTACTTCTTTTTTTGTTGGAAGCGTTCCTGTTGCTGTTTTTATTCTTGGTGTAATTCTAATGAGTTTTTATGAACATGGAGAATCTGCTCAAATGTTAATAGCTACGGAAAAAAATCAGTAAAATTTGTTTTTGATAAAATAAAACAACAATTCTTTATTTTTTTAACATTAATATTTCCATTATTGTTGCTTTTTTAAATTTTTAATTTTAATTATTGGTATATCATTGTTGTTGAAGTGGTGCTGATTTCAATAATACATGCTTATTATATTCTTGTGAAATAAGCATTTTATAAACCAGATGAAAAATCCGGAGCTTCATGAATTTTTAGCACATTGGGTATTATAAGAATATTATTCCCCGTTTTATTACCACTGATTTTTATTCTTATTCTTCGTTTTTATTATAAATCAATACAATATCTGAATTTTTATTTAAATGATTTCAATTAAAGATTTAACTGTTTCGTATAATCGGAAAAAAATGTAATCGATAAACTCAGTTTAAAATTGCCTAATAATAAAATTCATGGTATAGTAGGGCTTAATGGTTCAGGAAAAACTTCTTTGTTGAATTCAATTTTCGGATTAAAAAAAAATGACAATGGACTGATTACTTATCAGAATGAAAAAATGTCTAAAAAACTTATTTCATACCTTGTAACAGAGAACTTTTTTTATCAAAATATAACCGGAGCAGAGTATCTTGCGATTTTTAGAAATGATAATTTTATAGTAGAAGACTGGGATAAATTATTTTTGTTGCCTTTAAATGAAATTATTGATAATTATTCTGCTGGAATGAAAAAAAAGTTAGCTTTAATAGGAATTTTAAAGCAAAATAAATCTATTATTATTCTCGATGAACCTTTTAATGGGCTCGATATTGAGTCTGTTCCAATAGTACGATCAGTTTTATTAAAGTTAAAACTTAAAAACAGAAATATTATCGTTACTTCACATGTATTTGAAACATTGAAAAATTTATGCGAAGATAGTCATTTCTTAGAAAACGGTAAAATTAAACAATCAACAAATAAATCTGAATTTGAGTTGCTCGAAACAAATATTTTGAAACCATCGAAAACAAAAACTCTAATCTAAAAAATTCTTTAACTAATAAAATGTAGTTGTAATTCAAATGATATTTTTATGTTTCTTGTTTTTTATTATGTCGATTATATCTGTCATTAGACTCCTTTTAATTGAAAACTTTTAAAAAATCACTTAAATTTTATATTTTAGCAGCTTAAATACAATTCTATTAAGTTGTAAAAAAATATAAATATTTGAATTTGGCAAAAGTACTTATAATATACACCGGCGGAACAATTGGAATGATAAAAAATGTAAAAACAGGTGCTCTTGAAGCATTTGATTTTGAAAATTTAAAAAAATATGTTCCTGAGCTTTCAAGATTTGATATAACTATAGAAGCAATAGCTTTTGAACCAGTTGATTCTGCAAATATTTCTCCCAAACTTTGGATAACTCTTGTTTCAACTATTGAACAAAATTATCAAAAATTTGATGGTTTTGTTATTTTACACGGAACAGATACAATGGCATACTCAGCTTCTGCTTTAAGTTTTTTGCTCGAAAATATTCAAAAGCCTGTAATATTTACCGGTTCTCAATTACCCATCGGTACACTTAGAACTGATGGAAAAGAAAACTTAATTACTGCTATTGAAATAGCTGGTGCTCAGGAAAATAATAAACCACTTGTGCCTGAAGTTGCTATTTGCTTTCAAAATAGATTATTCAGAGGAAATAGAACAAGAAAATATAATGCTGAATATTTTGATGCTTTTGAATCGCCTAATTATTCTGAGCTTGCTGAAATTGGTATTTCGATAAAATATAATAAAAAAACAATAAATTACTCTCCGCACACTAAACCGGTTAGATTTCATAAAAAAATCAATGAAAATATTATTCTTTTGAAAATTTTTCCCGGAATGTCTACTAAATTTCTTAAAGCAATACTAAATACAGAAGGGTTAAAAGGAATTGTTTTAGAAACTTATGGAGCCGGAAATGCTCCAACTGAGGAATGGTTTGCTGATTTTTTGAAAAATGCAAAGGATAAAAAAATATCAATCTTAAATGTTTCTCAATGTAATGCCGGAAGCGTAAATTTAGGTTTATACGAAACAAGTAGGATTTTTTTAGATTTGAATATTATTAGCGGAAAAGATATTACAACCGAGGCTGCTGTGGCAAAAATGATGTTTTTGTTTGCTCAAGGCTTTAGTAACGAGCAAGTTGAATATTATCTATCTCAAAATATTGCAGGTGAAATATCAATTTAACTTTTTGTAAACTTTTCGGTACAAAAATTGCTTAAATTTTTGTTTAAAATAATTTTATCTTTTAATCCGTTTTTTGATTAATGGTATAACTTTTTTTAAACTATTGCGTTATCAAAATAACTATTGTGTTAATTTGATTATTTTATTCTTTTTTTAGTAAAATTATTTCTCGTTTTTTTGTGTATAATAGACTGATAATTAGGTGCTTGTTTTTTTTTTAAATATAGTTTTAATTATTTTGTAAATATTATTTTTTTTCAAGTTTTTGTGCAACTTAAAACTTGTTAAATTTGTCTTGAATTTGTTAATCAAAAATTATAGTTATGGATACGTCAACTTTTGCTAAAAATATATTGCTTTTTTTATTTTTATCGTTTGGTTTTGTGCTAAATTCTCAGGTTGTATATGTTAACTCTATCGCTTCGGGCTCCAATAATGGTACTTCATGGGCAAATGCATATACAAATTTAAATACGGCAATATCAAATGCAAGCTCAGGTGATGAAATTTGGGTAGCTGAAGGCATTTATAACAATGGGCAAATTTCATTGAAAAACAATGTTACAATTTACGGAGGATTTCCTGATGCAGGTAATCCTAATTTTGCCGCACGCGATTTTTCATCAAATTTAACCATTCTTAGTGGTGGAAATTCTAATAGAGTTATTTATAATTCAGGAACAATTAATCTTACAGCCGTTTTAGATGGCTTTATTATTTCTGACGGAAGTGTTAATGTTGGTGCAGGTATGTACATGCGTAATGCTTCTCCTACAATTAGGAATTGTATCTTTGAAAATAATAATGGTACTGATGACGGAGGTGGTTTGTATTTGGATAATTGCGATGGTGAGTTTAGTTTTTGTACTATAAAAAATAATATTACATCTGATGATGGAGGTGGTGCATATATTAGAAACGGCTCAAGTGCTACTTTCACAAATTGCCGATTTGAAACTAATAATAGTGAAGATGCCGGTGGAATTTTTATAGATAATAGTAATGCTTCTTTTACCTCGTGCATTATCGACAATAATTCAACTTCTGATGACTACGCCGGAATATACATTAGTAGCGGTAACTCTTCTTTTGTATCTTGTGTAATTAGTAATAATTCATCACCAAGCTTAGGTGGTGGTATTGTAATAAATAATGGATCACCAACTTTCAGCAATTGTACAATTGATAACAATACCGGTGATGATAATGGTGCAGGTTTTTATATAAGAAATTCAGCATCACCAACATTAACAAACTGTACAATATCAAATAATTCAATCACAGGAATAGATAAATACGGTGGAGGAATGTATATTACATCAACTTCAAGCCCAACTATAACAGGTTGTACTTTTGATGGAAATTCTGCTACTCATAGTGGCGGAGCAATTTTTGGAACAAGCACAGCTTGGTCAATTCCTTTAGATGGCAACACATTTATAAATAACATTTGTACCGGCTCCGCAGGAAACACCAGAGGTAGGGGTGGAGCTGTTTACATTGAAGATGCTGCTCCACCAATAACTAATAATACTTTTACATCTAATACTTCAACTTGTACTACTGTTAACACTGATTGTGGATGCGGTGGTGCTTTGTACATTAATGGAAAAGCTGTTCAGATTATAGGTAATACTTTTGTTGGAAATATTGCTTCAACTTCTTCATCTGGAAGTACTTGTGGTAGAGGAGGAGCTATTTACCTTTATAATTCAGCATCAACTTTAACAAACAATACTTTTTCAAACAATACAGGACATTACGGAGGAGCAGTTTTTACGAATAACACTACCGGAGTTAATATTACTAATTGTACCTTCACAAATAATTCTGTTACTGCTTATGCCGATAATACAGGTTGGGGGGCTGCTTTAATGACATATGGAGGAGGATTATCTAATGTTACAAGTTGTACTTTTTCTGGCGGTGATGCTAACCCCGGTTTATATAATGCTTCCGGTAAAGGTGGTGCTGTTTGTATTGATAATGGAAATGATGTTGAATTTTATAAATGTACATTTACTACCAATAATGCAAATGACGGCGGAGCTTTTTATTATGATGGCACTAATTCATCTAAAATAACAAATTGTTTGATTTTTTCAAATAGTGCAGTTAATGGCGGAGCTATTGCTGCAAACAACAATAATGACGGTAATTTTTACAATCTTAACAATACTATAGCAAATAATACTGCCACAAATGGAGGCGCAGTTTATTGTGAAAACAATTGTGATATGCGTTTTCGGAATAACATTTTTTGGGGTAATACTGCCGCAAACGGAAATCAAATTTATTTGTTAGATGATGGCTCTGACCCTTTTTTCGATAATTGTGATATTCAAGGAGGTTCTGCCGGCTTTGTAAATGGAGCAGGAAGTTATATAGGCGGAAGATATACTCCTGATGCTGCATGCGATAATCAAGATCCTCAGTTTTCTGATGGTGTTTTTCATTTAACTCTTATTACTTCTCCTTGTATTGGTACAGGAGACGCCGGTACAGGTGTTGGCGATTTTCCTTTAGATCAAGACTATGACGGAGAAAAACGTGTTCGTGGAACTGTGGATATAGGTGCTTATGAAACTAATAATGAGCCTGTTTTTGTTACACTTCCATACCCTCCTTTAACTGATAATCCCGGGCCTGTTAGTGTTTCAATGGATGAAGATGCAAATCCTACTGCTTTTGCTCTTACTTTATCTGCTGTAGATTTAGACGACGAAAATTTAACTTGGTCAATTTTAAATCCGGCTTCAAATGGAACTGCCGGTGTAGCTGCTAATACTGTGGCTCCAAATCCTCAGTCTAATCCAATAACATACACTCCTAATGCCGATTACAATGGAAATGATATGTTTAGAGTGCAAGTTTCTGATGGAACCTTAACCGATGTTATTCAGGTTGACGTAACGATAAATTCAATAAATGATGCCCCTTATTTTACAACAACTCCTTCAATTTTAAGTTTGAAAGCTAATCAGGCTTGGACGTATAATATTGCTACAAATGATGTTGACCATAATTTAAATACATTAACTTTAACTTGTCCAAGCAAGCCTGCCGGAATGACTTTTACAGCAGGAGCAAATGGCACAGGTATTTTATCATGGACGCCAACTGATGGAGATGTTAGCCCTCCAACTTACACTATTATACTTCGGGTTACTGATCCGAACGGAGATTGGGAAGAACAAACTTTTGTTTTAACCGTTGGAACACGATTTATTTATGTGCCGGCTGATTATCCAAATGTTCAGCAAGCTGTTAATGCCGCTGTTGATGGTGAAGATAAAATTATTGTGTCAACAGGAACTTACCCTAGTTTTAATACTAATGGAAAATCAATTGAAATAGAAGGTGATCCAGCAAATCCTGCAAACGTGGTAATTGATGGCAATTTTTCAGGTTCCTGTATTGTTGTTGATCAAGGTGGCTCACCTATTATTGACGGATTTACTCTTAAAAATGGCACAGGACAATTAGGCATGCCCGCTTCTACTACTTTACATGCACCGGCTTCGGGTTACTACGGAGGCGGAATTCTTTGTTTTAATTCATCTCCAATTTTTAGAAATATGATTATTGAAGATAATTCTTTAATCGTAAATAATAATCATGGCGGTTCGGGTGCAGGAATTTATATTGGAGGTGGCTCTGTTGTAATAATTGAAGGAACACTTTCAACTTTTATTGTGCAAAATAATAGTTCTACAACATACAGAGGTGGCGGAATTTGTATTGATAACTCTGATGTTACTCTTAATAATGTTGATATATTAAACAATTATGCCGGAAACTATGGAGGTGGAATATCTGTTTATAATTCTGATTTAGATATTACAAATATGGATATAACCGGTAATACTGTTGATGGTAAAAACGGCAGAGGAGGTGGAATATATTCGCATAATTCTACTGTTACTAAACATAATCCTATGAATATTAACGGTAATTCTGCGTCTGTTAACGGCAATAACGAATATACTTATAATTAAAAGATAACAAATGCAATACTTGTATTGTTTTGAAATAAATATAAAATAAATTATTAAACGAATAAAAACATATAATCGTGGGGACAAAAATTCATAAACTACTTAAAACAAGTTTCGTTTTATTATTTAGCTTACTTGTTTTTAATAATGCATTTGGACAATGTAGTCCGTTGACTGCTGATGATGTTGAAGTTTGTGATCAAACACAACTTCATGCTCCTGCTAATGGAGGGCAATGGACAACAACCGGAAATGCTCATATTAATCCAGTGAACAACAGAAATACCACTGTTGATCAGTTAGATTTTGGACCAAATACATTTATTTGGACTGTTGCATCTGCCGGATGCGAGGATTCCATAGTTGTATATGGTATTAAAATGCCTGTTGATGCAGGACCTGATCAACTTGACGTTTGTTCCTCTGTAACTCTTAACGGGTCTAATCCTTCTCCCGGAACTGGTATTTGGGAATGTTCTTCCCCTTTGGTAACTTTTGATGATATTACGAGCCCCACCGCTAATGTCACAGGTTTGCCAATTGGTGATGTTGTTTTTGTTTGGCATGTTACTTATCACGGTTGCGAAAATACCGATACTTTAACTGTTACTAATAATACTCCTTGGCCTGTAAATGCAGGTGCCGATGATTTTGCTTGTTCCGGCGATTCTATTCAATTAAACGGAACTATCCCTGTAGGTAGTAATCAGGGTGAATGGTCTGTTTTGGGAGGTGCAGGTGCTTTTACTGACCAAACTTTATTTAATACTTGGGTTTCCGGTTTAGACCCTAATAATACTAATGTGTTCAGATGGAGAGTTTTTAATGCAAATTGTGAAGCTTCTGACACCGTAATGATTGATAACGGTTCGATAGAACTCCAAAATTTTACTAGCACCGATACTGTGTGTACCGATTTAGGTAATTTGTCGGTAACTTGCCCAGGACCTACTACTTATGATAGTGGTGTATGGAAAGTAATAGCTTCCTCAGGAACTGTAACAAATATTAATAGTTGTAATACTACTGTTACAGGTTTAAATTTTGGTGCAAATACTTTTAGATATGTTGCAACAAAAGGTGGTTGTATGGATTCTATCGAAGTTACAATTTTTGCTTATCCTGTTGTTGCAACCGCGGCTGCTGATGTTGCCGTTGATTGTGATGACTATGTTAATATTTATGGTAATGACCCAAGTGTTTGGGGCGGAACCGGAGTTTGGGCTGTTTCAAATGGTAGTGGTACTATTGATAATGTTACTTCTCCGACTACTTTTGTTACCGGATTGAATGGAAGTGTTACAAATACTTTTACTTGGACAGTTTCTATGGGTACTTGTGTTGCAAGTGCAAGTGTTGATGTTGAATACGATGAACCAGAAGATGCAAATATTTCAAATCCTGATACGGGTTATACTTGTAATAATTCTTATGTGTTAAATGCAGCTCCTTTAACTTATAGTACCGGTTATTGGACTTGCTCTACTCCTGTTACTTTTACTCCTAATAATCTTGCTCCTTCTGTTACTGCGAGCGGATTAGCTTTAGGAAATAATTTATTTGTTTGGCATGTTGAAAATGGATTATGCCCTGCAAAAACAGATACAATATTAGTTATTAATCAATTCCCGCCAAATGTTGATGCCGGTGGTCCTTATGATACAGTTTGTAATAACGAATGTGTCAATTTGGCTGCTACTGCTCCTCCTGCCGGAGGTACCGGAACTTGGACTGCTCCTGCTCCAATTTCTTTTGATGATATACATTCAAATACTGCTGAGGCTTGTGATTTTGCCTATGGTGAAAACTTTTTAACTTGGACAGTTACAGTTGATCAATGTTCAACTTCTGATGTTGTTTCTGTTTTTAGTGATCAAGCTGATCCTGCAATTGCTCAAGCAGATATTCATGTTTGTTCAAATAGTGCAACTATCAATGCAAGCCCAATTACTAATGGTTCTGGAGTTTGGACATCAAATAATCCTGCTATTACATTTACTACTCCCAATGTAAATATTACAGATGTTCATAATTTATCCAATGGAGGTAATACTTTTTATTGGACTGTTACAAACGGTATGTGTAGCGATGTTGATACATTAATTGTATATAACGATAGTGTGTCAACAGCTGATGCAAATGTTGACCAATATATTTGTACAACCAGTGCTCAACTACTCGGAAACACTCCTACTTTAGGAAGTGCACAGTGGATTATGTTTTCCGGAGGTGCTAATATTGTAAATGATACTAAACCCAATACTTGGGTTAATAATTTAGCTCGAGGCGAAAATGTTTTTATTTGGCGAATTGAAAATGGACCAATTTGTTATACAGAGGATACTGTTAGTATTTTTAATCTTTCAGTTGATGCTTATATTAATCAAGCAGAACCTTTAACTACATGTACAAATCAAGCAACAATTTTTGGTAATGACCCTTCTACCGAAGATATTTACGACTGGCAAACTCCACCTGATTATCCTGCATGGGGATATTGGGACGCACCCGGCGGAATTGCAACTTTTTTTGATGAATCTTATTTTACAACTGTTGTTTCTAATTTGCCCGTTGATACCACTCTTTTAGTTTGGACTGTTTCTAATGGCTATTGCTCTGATCATGATACTCTTACTGTTGTTAACAATATGCCATCACAATCAAATGCCGGGCTTGATACTGTTGTTTGTAGTACCGAATTATTTACTTTACACGGTAATGACCCTGTTAGAGGAACCGGTTTTTGGCGACTTGTTGGTGGTGGGGCTACAATCACAAATTCAACTTTATATAATACTTCTGTTACCGATTTAGATTATAATTGTTCTGAATACACTCCAGATTGGTGGACTACCATGAATGTGGCAAATGAATTTGAATGGGTGATACAACATAATGGTTGCGAATCTGTAGATAGGGTGAGAGTATTAAATGGATTACCTCGTCCTCCCGATGCCGGATACGATAAAACTGTTTGTGCTCCAACTGTTGATCTTGATGCTCTTGATGAAGGTTCTTGTTCTCAACAACACTGGTGGGAAGCAATTCCTCCAGACCATGTTACTTTCTTAGACCCTGAAGACGGAAGCCTTGATAATACCGATTTTAATGCTATTGCTGATTCTATTCAAGGTGATTTACCATCAAATGGTGGTTCGATGACCCAATTTGTTTGGCATAAACTTAATGAATTTGTTCTTTGGGACGGAACTATTCTTCAGTGTGAACTTACTGATACTGTGGAGATTACTGCTTATGACGGAATTGAAGATGTTTTTGCTGGTGCTCATGACGCTTTTTGTGAAGATAATTATGCTTTAAATGCTACTCCTCCTGATGGTGTTTTCCCTAACCCTCCTCCTTTCTATGACTGTACCGGTGAGTGGACTGTAATTTTTGGCGACGAAGCAAATACTTATTTTGATAATTCAACACTCTATAATTCAGGCGTTAATGATTTGTATCCTGATTTAAATATTTTAAGATGGACAGTTTATAATACAACATTAGGCTGTGAAATGTCTGATGACATTTATTTATTCAGTGCTCGTCCTTCTAATGCTAATGCCGGTGGTGATAGAATAACTTGCGATAATTTTGAGATACTTTCTCAAAACATACCCGCAAGAGCTACAGACGGATATTGGACTATTCTTACCGGTGGTGGGCATATTGTAAGCCATACTTGTAGTGGTAGTTTTTGTAATACAAGAATTGAAGACTTAACTTATGGCGAAAACGCTTTAATGTGGACTGTGGAAAATGAATATACCGGAGGTTATGGCGGATATGACCCGGCAAATCCTCTTGTATGTACGCTCACTGATACAATGATAATTTACTATTATGGTATAAATGCCGATGCAGGAGCGGATCAGTTTAATTGTGCCGATACGGCTCAACTTTCTGCCGTTGAAGTTCCAGGAACTACCGGTTTATGGGTTGGTGCAACCGGAATTTTTGATAATTCGGGTGCACCTACATCAAGTTATTTTAATGATATTGTGCGCGGATTAACTACCGGTAGAAATCTTTTTACTTGGACTATCCAAAATGCTCATTGTAGTGCTTCTGATGATATAGTTGTTTGGAATTTGTTGCCTCCAACTCCCTTTGCTAATATCGACCAAGTAATCTGTGACGCTTCTACGAGCTTAAATGCTAATGATGTTACAGGATATTGGTATTTCGAAAATATAAATACCGGAGATACTACTCAAGAAGGATATTA
>JAFGVU010000238.1 GCA_016937855.1 Bacteroidales bacterium
TCGGCCGGAAATTATGGCGATGTTAACCTTGAACGCAGCGTGGATATAATTCTGAAGATTATTTGCTACGGCATCATGAAACGCTAATATTACTTCTACTTTTAATCCACGAATGCGGGTATAACACGAATATTAGTCCGTTATCTATTTCTATTAGGTTGAAGGAATCGTTCATCTTTGCAGAGAATAGAAATAAGGATTCCCTTTAAAATTCGAAATCCTTATTTTAACTCAGGAACACATCGTGGACACCATCCTGAAAATTATCTGCTATGGGATTATTAAACGTTGAAACAATCCTATGCTTTTTTATGATAAATGACAACGGCCTCAAGGTGTCAATAATTACATTGATTTGGTTAATTCTTCTTCTAATCTATTTATTATGTCTTCTATTGAGGATGAATTAAATACTGGCTTATTATCTATTAAAATAGTAGGAGTTCCATATATTCCTGCTCCATTAATCATATATAAATTAGCTTCGATTAAATTGTAAATTTTATCACTTGAATAATCTCTCTTAAACTTTGTCATATTTAACCCTAAATTATTAGCAATATCAAATATCTCAGTACTATCAGGAACATTTGATATTTTCATGAGTGCATCATGCATTTCCCAGAATTTATTTTGAAGACTTGCTGATTCAGCTGCAATCGCACTTTCTGAAACATACGAACTATAGTTGGTAAAACCAAACTTCACTAAATGACTGTAATTATTGTATATGGAGTCAAAAAGACTATGATATTCTCTACATCGGTCACAATCAAAATCAGAAATTATAATCATTGAAACTGAAGATCCTTCATCACCTCTGCAATGTACTAATAAGTGTTCAAGATTAATTGTTGGGGCTACTGGAGGTTTTAAATTTATTGTTATTTTATTTTCATTCTTTAATGAATCAATAAATTGGCTTTTCATTTCTTTTTTGAGGTCTTCTAATATCAATTCCTTACCTCTTGGAGAATCTGGGTCATGATAAATTAAACCATTCCGTATTTCAAGGACTTTACCATATTTAACTTTATATTGTTTATTAAATTCAGTAATCTTCCCCAAATTCAATTTATTTTTTAAGTAACGACTTAATACTGAATCTCTCGGAATACCATTTTTTTTGGATTCTATTTCCAATACTTTCTTTTCAATTTCATTATTAATTGCTGTCTGTCGTAATAAATATATCCGACTTAGTTCATCGTATAAATTTTGTTTGATTTTAGAATCAATTTCTGTTAAACTAATTGGAATTGTATCTACATAAGCAATAATATTATTGTTATTAACTATTTGAGGATTACAACTAGCCAACACCACGAATAGTAGAACAGTACATATAAAAAAAACGCTTTTCATAATTGAACTTATTAGAACAGAATAAGGTCAAGCATAAATTGCCTAACCTTATTATGAAAAATCAATACGCAAGACTTAAGTGCATTTTTGTATTTCCTCCAACTTCAAGAACACCATCAAATGTTGTATTATAGTTGTAGTATGTTGTAAGAGGACTTGGAGACACTGGTCTCTCATGAAAACAATAGTTTGCATTACCACTGTCTTCATCATCAGACAATATCCAACCGGAGCCCCAACTTGCCAGAACATAATATGAGAATCCGAGACTTGGCAAATGATTATAGTCCCATGGATAAGGCAAATCTTCATTGCTATAATATTGATCATAATAGGAAAAAGATAATTTTGTATTAGGATTAATACTTCCTATATTACAATCTCCTAAAGTACCGTTAAACTCTACATTATCAATCCATGCTTTATTGTTATTACCGCTATCTTCGTTATCAAATCCTCTAACTAATCTTGAGACTCCTGGTTCTTGGCTACCTAAATTTAAAATCCCATAATGATGATTCAATACCGGACCAAAAATAACGTCGTCAATAATGCATATCTTCAGCATTATGTTTCCATTTCCATCAACTGTACTTGTACCCACACTACCAGATTTGGTTGAAATACACCTACGGTCTTCAGAATCCATGAAAATATCAAGTTCCTGATAATTTCCACAAGTGGTATTCTTAAAAACTCCTTTGGTATAATAGGTACTTCCTGATTTCAACGAAGTTTTTTGTTTGGAATAGGAATCTGCGACAGTAGCCATTAGTTGTTTCATAAATTCACTACTTGCTACGGTTTCTTCAATATTTTTGGAATCTGAGGTAAATTCCACTTTCACATACCCTTGCTTATACGATGTTTCAATTTTAGCTATTTCATCAGTTAAGTTTAAATCTTCAGCTAATACTTCATCTTTTGTACAACTGTAGTTTATTATCATACTTAAAATGATAAAAGAAAAAAGGGTTAATTTTTTCATAATATGATACTATTTTTGTGTTTGAAAAATGGGTAGGCCTGGAATTAGTTCAGATATTTTGTTAAGATTTTATCCATGAAATAATCCGGGTCTACTTTTTGCCTTCTTAAGACTCAATAATTCTATAAATAACCGATTGAAGGCGTTAGTCTTAGTTATCCGATTAAAATAGAATTATTTCATTTTTAGTTTATTCTCATACGCATAATATTTAGTTCTTCATTGATTTAATTCTCAGGTATTTTGATTTTTTTTTGAGAAACAGCAGAGGCTCTGAAAAATCCCAGCGCACCATTACTAACATTAGTTAGTGGAGAAGCTGGTGCAGGTTTATAGGTACCTCCATCGTATTCAAATTGTTCTAACAAGATTTTATAATAATCGTATGTTCCAGCAGTTAATGACATTAATCGAATATTAATCTCATCCCCAGGAAATATCCAATAGTAACCTTGGTCGTTGGGTGAAGATCCATTTTCTACCCGTAAGGCTTTAACGTTAGGGTCTAAATATTTATCGGAAAGAATAAAATTGTGCCAAAAATCATAATGTACTATAAAATCCAGATAGCTTAGATTCTCGGACTCATGATAACCGACTTTATAATAGTTAATCAGATAAAAATTTTCCTCATTTTGCGGTTCTTCAAAATAAAGACGGGGAATATAATTGTCTGATTTACCAATCTCTCCTTTTTCAATTATATAGTCAACTGAATCAATTAAAGGAACTGTAGGCATATAACATTCGGCGGAATACACCTTATCTTTAATTCGGATATTCAAATAATAAGTGTGTCCGGGAATACCCTGTATTTTATTGGTTTGATAATACCCTTGTTCATATGTTAGATATCTGATATTTGAATTATCTAGCGGACCTAATGTGTCTATTTGTCCACGATCATCTGATATAATTATGAGTGCGTCCAGGACTGCTTCTGCATTATCTGTAAAAGGAATCCCTGTATCAGTACTATTAAATATGGCAACATTACTTTTTATCAATCTCACATAATATGGCCCTGGATTACTGGTAATTAATCCATCAACAACTAAACGTGGTTCGGCGTCTTTTAATTCCATATCAAAATCGGTAACACATCCAGAAAGTAATAAAACAAACAATATGATAAGTTGATGCAGATAATTCTTCATACTATCAGAATTTAATATTGTAAGACACATAAGGGATTATTCCGTACAAATACATTTTCTTCGCAGAATATTGAGTCAAATTACCTCCCTGCTTCACAAAAGCAGCAAAAACATTCTTTCGATCATATACATTATAAACACCAAAATTCCATTCGCCTTTCCAATTATTATGCTCGTGTCGATGAGGTTTGTATGTAAAAGCAATATCCTGTCGGTGATAAGCCGGCAACAGATAACCATTCCTTGCTGTGTAATACTGAAAAGCAACCCCCTGAAAATTGAAGGTACCCTCGGGAACGGTAATGTTTCCGCCTGAAGTGTATTTAAATACCGAAGAAAACGACCAGTAGTCATTAAAGTCATATTTCATAATCAATGATAGGTTATGTCGGTGATCATATCTTGCAGGGTACCATTCGTTATTGTTGATCCCTTCAATTTTCCTGCTTGTTTTCGACAAAGTGTAACTCACCCATCCTGTGAAACGGCCAACGTCTTTTCTAAAAAACAGCTCTAGTCCGAATGATTTTCCTTTTCCGCTTAGCACCTGGGTTTCAATATTATTATTCAGAAATAAATCGGCATTATCTTTATAATCTATAAGGTTGAACATGTCCTTGTAATAGATTTCAGCGCTGAATTCGATCTGGTTTTCAAACAAATTCGAAAAATAACCCAATGCATATTGGTTCGACGACTGTGGTTTGATGTAACTGTCGGCAGGCAGCCACACATCGGTTGGCATACCAACTGATGAATTACTAACCAAATGTTGGTATTGTTTGCTTCTTGTGAATGAAGCCTTTATCGAATTATTATCGTTGATTAAATAACGAAGTGAAATGCGCGGTTCCAGGCCCTGATAAAACTGAACAATTTCGTTATGACTATAAAAAGCAGAATCAAGCCGTTCAAAATTTTCAGAATAATGATAAACTTTCTCTGCTCCCAACTGAAAGAAAGTTACATACCGTAAACCGTAATCAATCCGGAGTTTGTCAGTGATCAGCTGGTCATTTTCGAAATATGCTGCAACTATCAAGGCTCTTTTATCATCAAGGCTGAATGGAGTAATAATCGAATAATCTCCCCTTGGTTCAATAAACCCAGGTGCGTAAAAATGATTTTCAAATGCTACTCCAAATCGGAAATGATTATCGGGATTGAGAAAGTAGTCAAAATGAACCTTCAGATCGGCTTCCTTTAAATTCGACGACCAACTGAAATGCATGGCATCATCTAGCAGAATATAAGCGTAGCGGTAATTGCTGAAAACCATGGTGGTGTTACTAAAAAGCTTCGAACTGAAAATATGGTTCCACCTCAGGGTCCCGGTCAGATTCCCCCAGTTCAGTTCACTCTTATTATTAATATCATAATAGTAAAAGTGGTCGTGACCTGCATAAGTCGAAAAGAAAAGATGGTTCCTGTCGTTCAGTTTGTAGTTGAATTTGGCGTTTAAATCGAAAAAGTTTATTTCGTTATTGTTATTAAAATTTTTGAGTGTCCCAAAATTTAATTCCTTTCCCAAACTTCCCAGCGAGTTCGCTGTAAATCCGGCATAACTATATCTTCCTGAAATCATAAACGAAGCCGTATCTTTTTTTATTGGCCCTTCTAACATGAGCCTGCTTGAAATCAATCCGACTCCCCCGCTTCCAGATAGTTTTTTGTTATTCCCTTCTTTCATCCGCACATCGATAACCGAAGAAATCCTTCCGCCATATTCCAGCGGATAAGCAGCTTTATACACTTTTACACTTTGAATGGCATCGGGATTAAAAGTCGAGAAAAATCCCAGCGCATGTGACGCATTGTAAACCGGTGCTTCATCCAGTAAAATCAGGTTCTGGTCGAACGACCCTCCACGGATGGAAAGGTTGGTGGTACCTTCGTTAGTGGTTTGAATTCCCGGCAGAAACTGAAGCGATTTTAAAACGTCCGCTTCACCCATCATGGCTGGGATACTTTTTATCGTATTTATTTCCAATGTTTGGGTACTCATTTCTACCGGGTTTACCCTGTCCTTCTTTTTTGCACTGACACTGATTTCACCTACCTGTATAATGGACTTTGTCAGTTCGATATTGATTGTTGTATCTTTCTTCAAAACCAAAGTTTCAGATTGAGGATCGAAACCAATAAATGAATACTGAATGGTGTGTGAACCCTGGTGTAACCTCAACGAATAAAATCCATATTTATTTGTGCTTGTTCCCACATTTGAACCATTCACCCAAACCGTAGCTCCGGGTAACAATTCACCGGTTGACTTATCAGTTACTACTCCATATATGCTGGGTTTCTGAGCCTGTGCAATCTGGCAAAAAAAAATGATTAAGGTCAATAAAAATATGTGCTTCATGGAGTTCAGAGATTTACCTTTTAAAATGATTTATGTAAACCAGTACCACCGGTTTTGCTCAAACGTTAACATTTCAAAAATAAAATTTTGATGGATACAAAATGAAAAGATTGTGTTAAAAAATCCCCCCCCCGTTATTTGTAATTATTCTAAATTACAGGATCTGCAAAAGAACTTTAATACTTATCAAATTTAATAGCAAATTAAATTGACCAAAAATGTGAAGGAATCGTTCTTTTTGTACATAGAATAGAAAGAACGGTTCTCTTTTTACATCCAGGATTAAAGATTAATTGTCCATTACATCTTTCTTCTCTACACCATTTTCAGTAAAATGATTTTAACCTCCCTTTAGGGCTATATGGTTGTATTTCAAAGTCATTCGCAGAATAAAATTAATTTTGCTTTGCTGGGTTCTTAATTTTGAAGAGCCATTTATTAACAATTAAAGAAAAGCTATGAAAACAAAGAACCTGGTCTTAATGGCCATGGCATTTCTATTTGCGCCAATTGGAAATGCCGCTGACATACCAAAATTAAGTGTAATACAACTTGAAGCCCGTAAAGCTTTGGTAGCGTACAATTACTCAAAAGCAACACCTCTGTAAATAACACTCACTTCATCAAACGGTGATATTTTGTATTTTAAACGAACTTCCGACAGACATGCTGAATACAATCAGGTACTGGATTTTGCTTAGCTTGGAAGCGGGAATTATTGTATTAGTTTCAATTATGGAAATCAGAGTATCAACCGATCGGTAAATGTTTCGGGAGATAAAATTGAAGTTGGCTCTGCTCAGTTCAGTTACGAACCTTGTTTCAGGATGGAAAAGGATAAGCTCAATATTTCATTTCTGAATCCACCTCTGAAACAGGTTTATGTAAATATTTACCAGGACGGAATTCACATCTACGGGTTCAATCTTGGAAATGATATTGCGATTCAAAAACGACTGGATCTATCGAATCTGAAAAAAGGGAATACGAGGTAGTAGTAAGCGATTGTTTTAAAGATTATAAATATATTGCTAAACTTTAAGTTCTTATCGCAAACAAAAAAGCTCCGGAGCAAAATCCGGGGCTATTATTTCCTATTTAAAAAAAATCAGTAAAAATTCAATATAAATTGTTTATAACCATTCTCAATTAAACCGTGCCATTCAAGCCAAATTCAACTAAATGCAAGTCCTGTGTAATTTTCCTGCAATTAATTAACTAACGAATTAAACGATTTGACGCTTTATAAGTCCAAGTCATTGTTTAATTAAACAGAAAATACCGCTGTGCAAATACGAATCGAAAATCTAAA
>JAFGVU010000239.1 GCA_016937855.1 Bacteroidales bacterium
ATGGAAACGTGAAAAATACAAATAGGTTATTTTTTTTATTTTCTCAGTATATTCCTAGAAATAATCTTATTGCGAGATAACCATTATTTATTCACAATACTTATACAGCATCTTAACAGCTTCGCCCGATTTCATTCCGGCAGCTCTCTTCCATGCATTGCATGCAGACTTGGAATTATTAAGATAGTATTGGCAATTCCCGTAATATGTCCATGCATGTGCTGATTTTGGGTCTATATCCAAAGCCATTGAATAATCGTCGGCAGCAAACCTATATGATTCAAGCAAATAGTAAATATCGCCACGTTCAATAAAGTATTGTGGTTTAGATGGATTTTTACCTATTAACAAATTTAAGTTTATCAAAGCCTGCCTATAATCCTGACTACCAGTTAAAATCTGTGTTTTTAAATAATTCGCTTTCTCATCGTCAGGGAAAAAATCCAGGTAAGTATTAATATATTTTTCTGCTTCATCAAGTCTATCGGATTTAAACAACAAACTTGCGTGATTAAATATATATTCAGGATTATATGAATCGGCTATCATAAGCGAAATACTACTTGATATTGCCTGCTCAAAATTTTTATTTTCAAGCTGTATTTTCATTTTCATCTCAAGTGCTGAGATATTAGCAGCATTTTTCTCTAATAATAAATTTAAGTATCTTATCGACTCATCGAAGTTGTTTAGCTTGAAATATATATCAGCAAAATAAAAATAAATTCTATCCTTTTGAGAGCTATTGTTTAATAACTCCAGAATCGACAATGCATCATTTAACTTTTTCTGATCAATAAGGTATGCAACTTCTTCCAACCTAAGTTCAGTATTTGAGTATCGTCTCTCCGACCAAAACTCCTTCCATTCCTGCGATTTTTGTATTACTTCGAACTCAGAAAATGATATAATTTCGGAGTAATATATTGGATTTTTGAGTTCAAAATATTCAGTTAGATAAAAAACACTCTCTTCGGGAAAGCCAAGACCAGCATAAATACGTGCTAATTCAAGAAAAGCTTGCTGCGGAGCATTTGCTTGCAGTTTTTTATAAACATCAACGGATTTCAAGACTTCACCATTTTGGTAATATAATTCAGCCAGTAAAAACATACACCTATCACATTCCGGTTTTTGCTTGAGGACAATTATTGCAGAATCTTGTTGACTGTTTTCAATAAAGTTTAACGCATCAAAGTAAGTATCTCTATCGCTACTTTGCGCCATTATATTGATTGATAAAACCAAAAATAAAACAATATGCAAAACCTTTTTTATCATTCGCGAACCTGATTTTCATTTTTTGATGTAAAAACATGAATAAATCCGTGTAGATGTCGTACTTCTATACCCGTCAGACGTTGCTCATACACATCACAAATATAGTAATACACTCCATCCGTAACCAGTTTCCCATTCTTATAATATCTACCATCCCAATTTATGTCAGGATCTTCGGTTTCAAACATCAACAATCCCCATCTGTTAAAAATCTGAATATCTATTTTTTCGACAAAATAGTAAGGCGGTATTGGTTGAAACAAATCATTTATCCCGTCATCATTTGGAGTAAAAACATTTGGGAGAATATAATAAGTACAATCATCCAAACATACCTTAACTGATGGACTACTTTCGTTCTGAAAACTATCAACTGCCGTCACATAAAAACAACCGGCCATGCCCGACTCCGGAGTATAAACAAACTCGCGCATATTTGCATTAGCAGTATATACAAGCTGGTAACTATCGTCCAGATAAGGTGTAAAATAAATCCTATACTCCTTAACGTCATCATAACAAGTATCGTTATATTCCCAATTTGCATAGAAACTAACTGAATCACAATTGCTAACTACATCAAAAATTGGAGTACACGGAGCTGTTGTATCAATTGCTTCTTCACAGTTTTCCTGCGAAACGTTAATTAGAGGATTTAATATTCCATCGACCGAATATCCCCCTTTTGATCTAACAAGATAGCAGTATTCTTTTCCGTTTATTAAGCCATTGTCAACATAATATTCGTTAGGAGAATATCCAATTGAATCAAAAACGGCACTCACTTCATCATACCGATAAACCGTATATTCGGTATTAACCCAAGGAGTGTTCTTGTTAAAATTTAACATTAATGCATTCTCCATTTGCTGAAAGTCGATAAAAACTGAGGATGCAATATGCGGTGTTCCAATTAAAAATCTATTTCCGGGCTCATTATTATAAAACTCAACTTTATAAGACCATGCTGTATTTTTTGTGTCGATATTAGAATCAGTATAAGTAGTGTCATCCAGTCCATTAAGAGTGGCAATTTCGACAAGATTTTCGCCAAAAAAACCATCCGATCTATAGAGGACATATTGATATGGTCCCGGAGCTTCACCGATGTCAATTTCAGTTGGTTTCGCCCATGCAACATATATTTCGCCGGTATTTTCGTCAGTAGCATTAACGCTTACATTTGTAATTGTTGGAATACCTCTGATAAGCACATCGCACACTTCGTCTGAGGCATAACCTTCTGCCACATCAGGAAAAACAGCTGTAATTAAATAACAGTATTCGTGTCCTTGCGACACAGTATTATCAAGATAGGAAGTATTATTATATCCTTCGACAAAATCAATTTTTGCATATCCAATATCATCAGGCACACCTACTTCACAAAAATCGGGAACAAATCCCGAAGGAGAAATGCGGCGATAGATATTGTACCCCACTACATTTTCGCAATTATTGGCATCCCAAACTAAGGAAATTTCGGTTGTTGTTGCAGCAATATTAACATTCTCCACTTTCGGACCAACAACGGCAATACTAACGCTATTTATATCCGCCAAACTAACCGGATCGCTTTGATCTTCTGCTTTAATATTTAAAGCATAATCTTGTTTTCTGACGTAGTCGCAGTAAGTTTGCCACATAAATTTACCTTCTGCATAACCAGGTTCGGATATTGTTTGAGCAAAAGATGGTTCTGAGCCTTCAATCTCGAATGGAGCACCATTAGCAGTTAGTGTAATAAAATCATTATTTGGATCAGTGGCGCTCACCCAAAGAATTAAAAGCGAGTCGGCTTCAACACAAGTATCAACAGCAAAAACAACAGGTGGTTTATTGTTAGTTTCATACACCTCAATTTGCATATCACGAAGTATTTGCCCAATTTTTATCCCATTTCGCCACTCTTCAATTAACATAGCGATGTTGTAAACTCCGGGATAAACAGGTGTATCCCAGACTAAATCACCGGTTATTTCATCAACACTCAGAGAATTTGAAGCCTGTGGCAAAGTGTAACCTTCAATTGGTTCGCCATTTTCAGCGCGACAAGTTGTTAATTTATATGACAAGCTGTCTCCATCAGGATCGTAAGCTCCGGGATTATGCACAAACAATTGTCCTACAGCAGCCTTATCGACAGGAGGCTGAGTTAATACCGGGGTATTATTTGTTCCTATTGTAGGATTAATGAGCATGGTAGTTGTTATTGTAAAAACTGTATTTACAGAATTCGGGATATTGCTTACACCCAGATTTCGGTTTGGGTCTTCGACAACAATTACGTAAATACCCGGACCCGGATAGGTATGAGTTCCTACATATTTATTGCGTCTAAAATTATCAGGCAATTCTGTTTTTTCGACTCTAGGCAAAACACTACTAGTATTATCACCCCAGAGTATTTCAAGTTCAGGTCTGTCGGCAGTCCATCCCGGACCTGATGCAGTATATGTAATTATCGTAATTTCAAAAGTAAGATCAGAAATTTGCCTGTATGTTATTTCTCCTGCTCTGTTATGGGTTGCAAATACATTTACAACAATAGAAACAAATAATATAAGTGTAACAATTTTCTTCATCTTTGCAAAGTTACAACAATAAAAGTGTTCTTATGATAAATTTCTATTAAAATAACTTATAAATTATTGATTTGTTGCATAATGCTTTGCCCAAGATTACAACGCAAGCACTCCTTTTTATTACAATACTCTTTTTTCAGATAATACAGTGCCTGCGATTCGAAAGCGTTTTGTGGTTTTACACCAAACAAACGCCATGCTCTTACTTCGCGATTATTTTCCGGTTTTAAATTCGATAAAAATGAGTACTCGCCAAGGCTGTCAATGTTTTGGGAATTGTGTTTTTGATAAACAAAAATAAAAGGAGCTATAGTGTTTATAACAAGAGTATTTACTGCTTCTGCACCAAATCCGTTCATAGTTTTTTCTACTATTTTACCAAAGCGATAGTGTCTTTTCCAATATTCAGACACATTTATTTTTATTATGCTTTTGATATCATTTGCATCGGTCTTTACAACAACTTTTGAAAACAAACCTTCGAAGGACATCATCAATGAGGCAAATTGAGCAATTTTAAGGTATGGTTGATTTGCAGGCCTCATTTTCGAAAATTTCCAGATTAAAGGATTAATTGGATTGAGCCCGTGTTTTTTTCTTAAGAACTCATATTCTGCACTTAAGCTCATCACATAATCATCAAGTTTAGCATCAAAAATAAGACCAGATTGTCCAAACAACAAAGCCTCCAACTGAAAAAGATTTGAAGAATATTTTCTCAATAATTTAAGCGGGATTGAAAGTGCTAACATTTCGAAAGCATCTGCATTAATTCCGACACCAAAACTACGAGCGAGGCTGATATAAAAAGCATGTTCCCAATCGTTAGATGATTTCTCAAGAAGGGCTGTTATAAACTCCGATTTATTTTGTAGTCGTTCAACGCCCATTTTTTCGATCCAGATATTAAACATTTCTTTTTGTATCAAATCCCTATAGTCAGAACATGGTATTTCGTTATCACTTGCATAGATTTCTTCAAATTTATTAAATAAAACGTGCGGAAAGTTCATTTCCCACACGGGAATTTCCTCACCTGAAGGTAAAAAAACCGTTTTATCATTATTAAAAACCACATGCAAAATTACATTTCCGTATGCTTTATCATTTTGGTGTCCGTGTTTGTACCAATCGGAGGAGTTAATATGTATTTCGACATTACCCACCCAAACCTCATCGCCAATTTTGACTTTGGCATTAAAGAAATCCGGGCCCGAGTCATGATTATGAGATCCTACATCCAGAACCTCGGCATATCTCCCATCGGACAACACAATTGGATAATCTAACCACAATCTCTTTTTAAAAATAAAGTGCAAAAATTCTTCTTTCATGACAATATAATATGACTGATAAAAATACTAAAAAATCGGGGTTTTTTAAGCTAAAATAAAAATTATTTGCAGTTACTTTTTCATCACAACTTAAACACTTTTGCAAAAGCAAATCTTATCGCAGTATCGCCCTAACCCGCATTATTCATCGCATTATTATTGGTTGGTTTGTAATAAGTTGTTCGTCAGTGGATTGGTACGGTGTTTATGGTTTTATTATTAGCCAAATTTTGAAAAAGCTTACAATTATCTTTGTGCATCTGCTTCGTTGCGAAACTCTTGAAATATAAGGATATATCTGCAAGTTTCGACGCCTACCAGCTACACAAAGCTAATCGTATGAATAATGCGGGCTAAGTTTCTTGTCAGTAGAACAGAAAGAAGCACTTTCTGTGACTAGAATCTTAGGTCGAAATCACGTTATTTTATTTCTTTAAAAAATGTTGCAACATTATATGAATATCCAGCCCCAAAAATAAGTAGAAAAGCTCCTGTATGATCAACAGCTGTTTGAACTATCAAATCATTGTCTTTTGAAATGCCAATTCTTCTTTTTTCACTACTGCTCCCTCCTAATAAATAGGGTATACCATTAAATTCAACTTGTTTATTATTTAAATAAAAGTATCCATTTTTTAATTTTCCGTCAAAAGTGTAATTAGCCACAATACTGTCATTAAAATCTACGCCTTGAACTAAAAGAGTGTCTATGCTAATAAATTTAACTTTGTAGGATTTATAGCTTGTGTTGTTTGACAATTTATAGTTTGATATATTTAATTGACTTAATAAGTCTATTTCCTTTAATTCGAACATTCCTTTCTTAACACAGTATTTATAGGATTTACTCGAAAAAGTCATGTTGAAAGAATTCATTGTTTCTATTGATAATTTGACTCTTTCTTTTCTAACAAGACCATTATTGTAAGTTGTACAACTTGCTGTCAGCAACATCGTCAGAAATCCTAAGATGTAAATTGTTATGTGTTGTTTTCTCATGGTCTGTTTCTTTAAGCTGTCAACGTTTGGCGGTATGGCACATGTTGCGGGATTTTCAACGCCAAATGTTTCAACCGCAGACCGTAGGTCAAGCTCGCCAATGGCAACCCGCTGACAAAGTTATAAAAAACTTTTATGTTTTTGCTACTTTTTCAGCCCGCAATTGTGCTAAGCCTTGCTGTTAGCGTTTCGTTGTTTTCATTTGGATATCCGCCATATTTAAGTATAAGATTTATTCTTTTAAACAAAATTCAACGGTGCAAATGATTCAATATTGGTGCAATTATGACGCAATTGACGCAATTATGACGCAATTCAATTTAGCGTATAAAATGCTCCTGCTCCCTTTTGTCCACTTGGTTTTATTAGATGTTTATCAATTAATTCTTTTAAGTCTCTTGTTGCTGTTTCTCTCGAAACATCATTCAAAGTCTGATAGTCGCTGTTCGTAATTTTCCCTTTATCTTTCACATACAAAACCGCTTTTACTTGTCGTTCATTTAGGTCGAGTGATTGCAGATGTTTTTCATTGTAAATGTCTTTGCGAAACTCTACAGAAATGTCGCTTGAATCATAGCTGAAAACTGGTTCAGGAATTCCTGATGCTTTACATTCCTTAATGATTTTGATAGTTCCACGGCCCCAAGATTCAATGTAGCCACTGCGAAACAATGCGTTGGCAATGTCGGGGTTGTAAGGTCGTGAGGCGTGTTTCTCCAAAAGTGTTTTCACTGTCCAATTTTCGGGCAGTTGTCCTTCGTTCCAGAAAATGATTTTGTCGCTGTAAACGCTGATTTGAATGGGAACACTGCCCGAATAGTCTTTGTGTGCAATAGCATTCAATAGGGCTTCTCTTACTGCTTCTTTCGGGTATTCAAATTTCTCTACACGGTTAATTCCTTCGTAACTGATTTCAGCTTTGATGTATTTAGTAAACAGCAAATCCATTGCTTTTTCAATCTGTTCAAATAAGTTGCCGTGAATTTCATCCTGATATTTTAAATCGTCATCCGATTGAAAATAACCGATTTTGATGTATGCTCCTGTTACAAATTTTTCGGGGTTGGAATGAAAAAGTAACATGGCGGCTCGTTTCAGATATTCGCCCTCTTTCAACTGCAAATTCTCAATCAAATGTTCGTTACTGTCGGTTAAGCTGTCTTCATCTATTCGCTGACTTTTGAATGCCCGTTTGCGGAAAAACTCAAACGTTTCCTGCTTCAAATCTTTAACCGAAACTTTAGGAACTGGAACTCCATCCCAACGCTTACCTTTTTTCTGCAATAGAAATTTATCTAGTGCAGAACCTTTCAATTCCTGTTTTGTGCATCCGCTTCTAACGTGATATTGCCCCTTGTAATTTACAGGATAAGGATGTGGCTCTACTACAATTTCAATAAACTCGCCTTGTTTGTTTTTGTGTAAATTTACATCTACTAAAATGCCCAATGTGTCTTTAACTTTGTTTGGGATTTCTGCTAACAGTTTTTCATATTTTTGAACACCAACGACCTCTCCTTGATCATTTTTTCCGATAAAAAGCCTTCCTCCTTGTGCATTTGCAAAGCCACATATCCATTTCAGATACTCGTCTTTCCAGATTTCTTTCCACTCAATAATTTGCTGTTCATTCATTTTTATACATAATTTACTACAAATTGTGTAGCCGGATTTTAGGACGGGTCAGGTCAGAATTGTTGCCAACGGTTGGCAGCTACAAGAAGTTGGCGATTTCGAAGCACAAAACTGTCGACCACCACTGAACTTGATACGAAGCACAAAGCTTCATTTAACCACTGAACCGCCAATTTCTTGTAGGTGCTGTGTGTGCCCTGCATGAGCAGAGCCCACCTGCTGAAAAGCTCTGTAAAAATCTCAAAAATACAAATAATTTTTAAAGAA
>JAFGVU010000240.1 GCA_016937855.1 Bacteroidales bacterium
AATATAAACATTGCAAACCTAAAACCGGGTATGTATTTACTCCGCTTAAAAGAAAGTGGACTGTATGGGAAAGTGGTGAAAGAGTAAGAGTTTTTGCCAATACGCCCATAAATCCCTAAAGGAAGCCGTCACACGATGCACAAGTGGGCTGACTCTCTTGAGGGACAAAGGGCGCGACAGCAAGTCAAACAAAAACTTGTGACCAAAGGGTGCTTTGACAAAAAACAATAGAATATATTACTATTAGTAATTTTCAAAACAAAAACATTTATTTTGCATTAAAAATCATTTAATATGCAATACAGAAATGATGGCGCTTTAGAAGATAGACTTAACAAACTTTACGATGGACAATATGGATGGTTTTTTTACACAAAAACTAAATAATTAAGTAATGACAAAAATGGCAATATATATTTATTTATTTAGTGTAATCTTTACTATTGGTTGCAAAAAACCTCCTATCGATCCACCTCCTCCGGTTGAAAACACTAAAACAAATTTATCGGTTGTGTGGCAAAATGTGTTCTATTCCGATTCAACAGCGGCATACTTTCATGACCCATATTTTTCAAATGAATATGTTGCGTTTTGCAATTACCAGCTCGTAGGAGTAAGCAATTTGAATGCTGGAATAGGAGTTTATAATAAAGAAACAGGAGTGAGACATACATTATGGAACAATGAACCTGGTAGCACTTTTAATATGACCGGAATTTCAGATTGGAAAATTTGTGGACAAAACAACAATCTGGCAGCTTTCTGCAATGGCTCAGCAATTAAGTGTTACGACATCAATGATGGCTCGGAAATATGGTCCATTACTGATGATTTTTTGCCAAGGATTAATGATTTTGGGCCTTATTTGTATTGTTCTGATGTTTCTGCGAATAGGACTAATGCAAACCTTTACAGAATCGAATTGGAAACCGGTGCAAAAACCAGATTATTTACAGCCTATAAAACCAATGGCTATGAACCTAGCCTTGAATCATATTCAGGTTGGATATCTCCATGGGGCGACAGTATTCTTATTTTCCAAAACAGACAATGGAACTTTCCAATTAGTGATGGCAAAGTCGATATTTATGCCTATAACCTTAAAGCAGATACTGTACTTTGGATAATTGAGGATATTTCAAACGATGGAAACTCAAGCATTCAAAAACCAAATATAGTAGAAAACAGCTTATTCTTTCAAGGAATAAAATCACAGCACTGTATTGACCTTGTAAGTGGTGAGATTGTATGGGAGCATGAGTATGACAACGCAGGGTTCGCCAGTGTAGAGAATCTTTATGCCGATGGAAAGATTTTTGCAAGATCTCAAGACAATCTTATTGCCTATGATGCTCAAACAGGTACCACCTTGTGGGAAATAGATAATACCTACGGTTTACAAACAGGTGGTAGGATGGGTTATTATCAGGGAAATATTTTTTTAACAGGGATCGATCTAAAACACTATTTACGATATCCTCAGCTATTTTGCATCAATGCTATTGATGGTTCTCTAAAATGGAAGGGTAATAGAGTTTATGACGGTGCTCCCATTGGTAATATGAAAGACGGTGTTATCATTGATCAAAACACGGGCTATCTTTATGTCAACGATTCATATAGAATAATCTGCATTGACCTTAACAATACGCCATTGGATATATCTAAATAGCATCATTTGCGAAACAATATAATTGAGACTGCTTAAACATTAGGCAGTCTCTTTTTTAAAAGTGATAAAAGTAAAAGGCGAAAAAACTGGAAAAATGAATTTGCTAATAACTTTTGGAGCTTGGAACGTGGAGCTATTTTAACCTCCCCACCCTCTATTCCCTGCACAGAAGCCGACACAATTTACAATAGCAGGCAGTCTCCCTTAGAAAGCAAAAAGGGAAGCGGTGCAAAAACAAACCCAAAACTTGATTAAAAGGTGGAGAATTGGCTAGAACAATAAAAACTAAAATTGCAAAATTAAAATGAGGTTCATGAAATTTTTTACAAAAAAACAGTCTTAAAATTAAAAATATAACTATCTTGTAACTTTAAATCTTATAATATGAAAAATATATTGTTAATAATCCTTACAATTACATGCATTTACAATGCAAACGCCCAAACTTGGACAAATTATCACGATGGGTATAAAAAAAATTATTGCCTTGCAATGACAGACAGTCTAATTTTTGTAGGCTGTGATAGACTTATTAATGTGTATTCAACAGAAGGAGTATACAAGTATTCAAAACGAACGGATGGCGATGTTTATTCTTCTTCAATTGACAATGAGGGTAACATTTGGTTCAGCAACAAATTTAATTTACTAAAGTTTGATGGCGAGAATTGGTCAACTTATCGACCAGATATTTCGGAGGACATGGAGTGTTCCACGGTAACTTGTGATAAAAGTAATAATATTTGGGCTACATTTAGCAGTTACAGTACAGATGATGCATGTGTTTCCAAATTTGATGGAATAAATTGGCAAAACTATAGCACCTTTGGCGATACAATAACAATTACCAATGCAAACCAAATTGTAATTGATACAAATAATGTTGTTTATATTGGCATAGATGTAGATGGTAATAATTGGTTTTATGGTATAGTAAGAATTAGTGCAACTGACACAACAATTTTTCATTATGGAAATTCTGACTGCTCAATTGCATGGCAACATTCATCCTATCTCGATAAAAACAATAATGTGTGGTTTGGTGGTGGCTACAATGACCTTCTAAGATACGACGGCACAGACTGGTTCCGAGAAGGTGACGATGCTGAACTACATAACAAATCTTTTTATGCAATTTTCATGGACACTGCTGATAATCTATGGTTAGGAACTCCAACAGGTTTGTTTGTTAAAAATGAGGACAGTTGGATTGAATATAATGAAGAAAATGAATTGGAACTGGATTATATTTGGGATATAAAATCTGATGAAGACAATAACATTTGGATGGCCGCAAGTCCAAATCCTAATTACTCAGGATCTGACGCAAATAATGGATGTCTGATAAAATATAACGAAACAGGATTTACACATTACTATCCAAATACATTTAGAGGAGAACCTCAAAAGATAGTTTTCAGAAATGATGAGATATGGGTAAAAAGTGGAGATGCTGTATCTATTTTCAAAGATGGAGCATGGCATATTAATGAAATTGACGAAACTATACCGTATAGTAATATTAACGACATGGTAGTAGATTCAGATAATAATATCTGGTTGGCAACAAGTGATGCGTTATATAAGATTAACATAAATAACAACATTGAAGCAATTACAAATATTTTAGGACATGACTTATTAGGAAACAGAAGCCTTGCCGCACTTGAAGATAATATTTGGTTAAACTTTTCATCATACTTATTGAAATTTGATGGTCAAAACTGGATTGAAATAGATATTACAGGTTTACCAACAACATATTTTAATAAAATACAACCTGTAAATAGTAATGAAATTTGGGTTGGAACTAACTCTGGAGCAATGCACTATATTGATGGAGAGTGGCACAGCTACACCGAAACTGAAGGTTTAGGAAGCAACACTGTAAGAGATATTGCAGTAGAAGACAATAATATTTGGTTCGCAACTAGTAGTGGCGTTTCTGTTTTTGATGGTGTTGAGTTCACTACATATATTCAGGATTCCGCAATTATTGCAAATTACAACAGCAATACTTCAATTCACATTGACAAAAAAGGTCATAAATGGGTAGGTTGTCCAAAAGGAATTTATAGATTTGATAATTATAACTTCCACTTTATGCAACCCAACGATATTGATGAACTAATAAATTATATAACTGAAGATGCTGATGGAAACGTTTGGGTAGCAGGACGACACGGTTTATCAAAATACACATTTGCCCCTGCAAATATTGAGAACAACTTGGTAAATAAAACAGCTTTGGAATTCTACCCCAACCCGGCAACAAACGATTTTAACATTATTCTGCCAAAGGGAACAATAAATGACATTGTGGAGATATATTCTACAACCGGCAGTTTGGTTTTGCAACAAAAAGTACAAACCGGAACAAACAATATAAACAT
>JAFGVU010000044.1 GCA_016937855.1 Bacteroidales bacterium
AGTTTTTCTGTTCGGGAGTTGACGCCTCACATTTTATGATTTGAATTAAAATGCTCTTTAAATAAGATTGCCCAGATGGCGGAATTGGTAGACGCGCTGGTTTCAGAGACCAGTGTTCGCAAGAACGTGCAGGTTCGATCCCTGTTCTGGGCACTTTTTACCTTTCAATTTTGTTAGTTCACCGAAATTTTGTTTTCCAGAACTAGATTGAAGAGTATTTTTGTGTCATAATTTAAAACTAAAAGTTATGAGATCACATAAATCAAATGACAACAAGTTCCCAAAATGCGGAAAATCTAATGGCAAAGCTAGAATGTTGGTTTTTAGCCTTTTTCTTTTAGCTGCAGGAACAATATTAATTCTTGGAAATGCAGGTGTAATAGAAAAATCTCTTTTTGAATACATCTTTTCTTGGCAATCGCTTTTAATCGCTTTTGGTGTTTTGATTCTTGCAGGAGGAATCCGCAAACACTGGTTTGGATCGCTAATCATGATTTCGATTGGAGGGATATTTTTATACGACGAGATATACTCTCTGGAAACAGGAGCAGTAAATATGATATGGCCAATACTCTTAATTATTGTGGGTGTGGCAATATTGATAAAAATATTTATCCCTAAACGCAGCAAATTCAACACCTCAGACTTTGGCGACTTCTCGCATCACGCCAATGAGGTTAACAGTGATGAATACATAAATGTTTCGCGGGTATTTTCAGGAGCCAACTTACTAATTCAAAGTGAGAATTTTAAAGGCGGAACAGCCAGCTTCATTTTCGGCGGTGGAGAACTTGATCTAAGATCTGCAAAACTAGCCGAAGGAATAAATATACTAAAGATTGAGTGCATTTTTGGAGGTGTAAAACTATTTTTACCTGACGACTGGGATGTTACACTCGAAACTTCAGGTGTTTTTGGTGGCTTTAATGATGAACGAAGACATGTTTCTCTTGACAATATCGACAGAACAAAAAAGCTGGTAATTAAAGCAGAGGCTGTTTTTGGTGGAGGTGAAATACAAAACTAGGCTTAATGAGAAATCCTTTCTACGATAGAAAATTTTCTGCAGCATACGCAATAATCTGGGGAATAATAATGATTTCTCAGATTTTGTCGCTAATACTCTTTGCAAATGCAACCGTTCATTCAGCTATTATACAGTCGATAATCGAAAATGTATCTTTTGCTGCAATGGGTTTTGGAATTTGGTACGTCGTGAAATACAATATAGGACCCGAACGCAGTATTAAAGCTCTCCTCATTTTTTTTCTTAGCGGACTATTAGTTGTGCTAATATGGATGGGCTTTAACTTGATTGTTGAAAATCTGATAGAACGTCTAAGTAACGGGCTGTTTGTATTTGAGCGAAGTCACCTTTTTCAGTTTACTGCAGGAGTTTTCATTTTTTCGATAATTGCACTATCATATCGATTACTGATTCTTTTTCATAATTACAACGAAAAAGCGAAATCAGAAGAAAAGCTAAAAACTCTATTAACAGAATCAAAACTCAATACACTAAAAGCTTATATAAATCCGCATTTTTTATTTAATAGTCTTAATTCCGTAAACTCTTTAATTACCACAAACCCCGAAGAAGCTCGAGAAATGCTGGTTAACTTATCAGAATACTTTAGGTATAGTTTAAAACAAAAAGACATTAACTTCATCTCTCTCGAAGACGAAATGCACTATACCCAAACATATTTCGAAATTGAGAAACTTAGGTTTGGTGATAAAATTGAAACAAAAATTAAGCTAGACGAAAATGCAGGAAAATATAAAATCCCTGTGATGATTCTTCAGCCATTATTCGAAAATGTTATTAAGCATGCCGTATCTGAGAGTCTATTCACAATAAATCTCTCATTTTCTGCTAAGTTAATCGATCAAAGTTTAGTAATTACAATGACTAACAATTATGACGAAGAAAGCATCTCTAAACGAGGTACCGGTATCGGGCTATCAGCAACAGCAGAAAGATTGCAACTAATATATGGGACCAAAAACTTACTTAATTACTCGAAAAAAGATGGTATCTTTAAAGTTGTTTTAGAAATTCCTTATCAAAAAGAAAACCTATGAAAGTAATAATCATTGACGATGAACAATTAGCCATTAAACTAGTAGAAGAATATTTGTCGGATATTCCAGAAATAGAAATCCTAGGTGTTTACCAAAATGGTTTTGACGGATTAAAAGCCATTAATGAGCTTAATCCAGATTTAATTTTTTTGGATATCCAAATGCCAAAATTAACAGGCTTTGAGATGTTGGAGCTAATCGACAATCCACCAATTATAATATTCACAACTGCCTATGAAGAATATGCCTTAAAAGCATTTGAGAAAAACGCAACCGATTATCTCTTAAAGCCTTTCAGTAAAAAAAGATTTTTACAATCAATTGAAAAAGCTAAACAGAAAATAGAAGAGCAGGACATAAAACCTGCCAAATACGAAAGCTTAATTAGCGATGCTAAATCTCCCGACCAAACACTAGAAAGAGTAGTTGTAAAAGAATCTGGGCGAATTTTTATTGTTCCTGTATCCGAAATTCATTTTATCGAAGCTGCCGACGACTATGTTGTTATAAATACCGAAAAAAAAGAATACGTTAAAAATGCGACAATGAAATATTATGAGCAAAACCTATCTACTAAGATTTTTGTTCGTATTCATCGTTCAGCAATTATCAATATCAATTTTATTAAAGAAATACAGGCCTACAATAAAGAGTCTCATATTGTATTAATGAGTAATGGCAAGTCGGTAAAAACAAGTCGCCAAGGAAGTATAGAGCTTAAGAAGATATTAAATTTTTAACCCGAAATACTAATCGAAATAAAACTTATTAAGCATTTCTTTGTATATGTCCTACGGACAAAAAGTGATGTTTGATTATAGTCTTACTAAGGTTTATGTCCTCTGGACAAAAACGAAATTGAGAATATATCTAGGTAATTAGATCTTCTGCGTCTGTCAAACCTTAATCAACATCATTGCAGACATTAATAATAAGCCTAATACCAAATAGACATTACATTACAAATGTCCTAACTTTAACAACTTTGTGTTAAAGTAAAATCTACATCAGCAAATCTAACTGTAGGAATTATCTTCTAACAACTAGTTTTTTATCAATTGTTTTAGCTCCATCAGAAAATCTCATAATATACATTCCTTCTGACAATCCACTAATATCAATTACATTATTCCTATCAAGTTTAACAATACTTTTGAGATTTCCTAACATGTTGTATATCTTAACAATAGAGTTTTCGGAACCTGAAAAAACTGTTACATAATCTTTTGCAGGATTTGGATAAATTGAAAAGTTAGATTTCTCAAGATTATTTACTCTGCCAACACTAAAGTCCATTGTATTAGTAAAGAACTTGTAAATTTCGGTTGTGTAGTCCATGTCATTTTGAGGCAAATAATACCATTCATGGTCACCACCAACAACTTTTATAAATGCAGTATATGTATCATCATCACCATTTGGATAAACATATCTTTCAAAAGTTTTTCCATCATCCTGAGTATCTGGAAATATGTTAACTATTGGGGTTTCTTCGGCATTATTAAAATTTCTCCAATATTCAACAAGCTCTTCTGCACCCATTCCAACAGGATAAATTCCCATTCCTGTATCAAATCCGGCATCTTCATAAGCAACAGTTTCGTCTGCAGTTCCATGAATATGTAAGGTGTTGATATTTGATGTTGGATTGGGTGTAAAGAATTTACCAATTGTTCCACTAACAGAAGCAACTGCAGTAATACGATCTGAGTACTCCGCTCCCATTCGATTACTCATAAAGCCACCCATCGAAAATCCCATGAAGAAAACAGAATCTGTATCAATATTAAAGTGGTTTTCCAAAGAATCGAGAATTGCCATTAAAAAACCTGAGTCATCAACCCCTTCGTTTAGTATAATGTCACCTAAGTAGGGCGCGTCTTCTATTCCTGCTCCGGAATTCCATGCTGTACCAATTTCACCAACACCAACAATAGATGCCATTAAAGCCTGAGGAGTAATAACAATCCAACCACGTAGATCGGCAACATAATTAAATCCGACATTAGAGAAATTATTCATATCATCACCCAATCCATGCAAACAAAACACAACCGGAGCAGGTACGTCGCCTGTGTATGAAGTTGGTACATACTCCAAATAATCTCGTTGGGTTTCGTCCCAAGTTAGAGTTCTTGCTGTTTGTTGAGCTACAGCAAATAAAGTAATCACAGATAAAATCAAAATCAGAGTAAGTTTTTTCATAATAAAGTGTTTTTGGTTTGTCAATTCAGACCAAAAATAATAAAAAAACTTAAGTTAATACTAATTACACTCTAATTTTTAGAATTTTTTCAACTTTTTCGGGATTAATATTCCTATTCTCTCCCAATTTAACATATTTTTTTTGCTCCAGTTTTTTACAGATATCTCCAATAGCTGATTCCGGGATGTCATAATCGGATAATCGCGTTTTTATTCCTACACTATTAAAAAAGCTTTCTGTTTTTTCAATCGCTAATTCAATTGCTCTATTAGCATCACTCGTATCAATATTCCAAACATTTTGAGCATAATGTAAAAGTTTTTCTGCTTTTTCGTCCTTCATAACAGTAAGCACACCCGGAAGGACAATTGCAAGTGTTTGAGCATGGTCCACTCCATACAAAGCTGTAATTTCATGACCGATCATGTGAGTTGACCAATCTTCGGGGACTCCGGTACGCAACAAGCCATTTAGTGCCATAGTTGCCGCCCACATTAAGTTCGCATTTGCATCATAGTCGCTGCGATTTTCTAAAACTTTTGGTCCCTGTTCAATTAATACTTTCAACAAAGCCGCCGAATATGCATCTTGGACAGCACCATTAACAGGATAAGTAATATACTGCTCAATTGTATGCACAAAAGCATCAACAATTCCATTACTTATTTGAATATCGGGCAAGCTATACATAAACTCAGGTTGCAATATGGAAAATACCGGCATTAAAAGCGGACTTCCAAAAGCCAACTTTTCTTTCGATGATTTCCGAGTAATTACTGCTCCACTATTCATTTCCGATCCAGTAGCTGGCAATGTTAAAACTGTACCAAGTTTTATTGCAGAGTCAAACTTATCATACTTTGCAAGCATATCCCAAGGATCGTCACCTTTATAATTGATAGCTGCGGCTATAAACTTTGAACCGTCAATTACCGATCCGCCACCAACAGCTAGAATAAAGTCAACTTTTTCTTCACGTCCCAATTCTACTGCCCTCATTAATGTTTCATATTCGGGATTGGCTCCAATACCTCCAAACTCAACAATATTTTTATCACCAAGCAAATCGATTACTCGGGAGTATATACCATTCCGCTTAATGCTCCCCTTTCCGTAAGTTAACAGTATTTTATCATAAATTTTAAGTTCGTCTGTTTGCTTTGCCAACTGTTCTTTTCCAAAATGCACTCTTACCGGATTATAAAATGTAAAATCTTTCATAAATTTCAGTCTTTTTATGTGTATTAAACAAACACTTAATAGCCAAAAATGTTTAACTAACTTTTAGAGTTTCTCGAGAATTTACCTATTTCCTTTTTTGTCCAACGCGCCCCTAAATCCCTAAAGGGAGGCCGGCGCGCTCATCAACTTTCAAATTTTCGAGTTTCTCGAGAATTTACCTATTTC
>JAFGVU010000241.1 GCA_016937855.1 Bacteroidales bacterium
ATGTCCTGCTCCTGTAGCAGTTAATACTGACGCTGACGAATGTACAGCTAGCGGTGTAGATCTTGGAACACCAACAGTTGACGATAACTGTACAATACTAAGTGTAACTAACGATGCTCCTGCAGTTTTCCCAATCGGAAGCACAATCGTAACATGGACAGTAACTGATGGCAGCGGAAACATTGCAACTTGTGAGCAAATTGTAACTGTAACTGATATTGAACTTCCAACAATAGTTTGTCCTGCTCCTGTAGCAGTAAACACTGACGCTGACGAATGTACAGCAAGTGGTGTTGTTCTTGGAACTCCAACAGTTGACGATAACTGTACAATACTAAGTGTAACCAACGATGCTCCAATGGTATTCCCAATCGGAACAACTGTTGTAACTTGGACAGTAACTGACGGCAGTGGAAACATTGCAACTTGTGAGCAAATCGTAACTGTAACTGATATTGAACTCCCAACAATAGTTTGTCCTGAGGACATTAGCTCTTGTTCAAATGTAATTACACTTGTTGAACCAATGGTTTCTGACAATTGTGGTATTGCCGATATTACAAATGATGCGCCGACAGTTTTTGCAGCAGGAACAACAACTGTAACTTGGACGGTAACTGATGTTAACGGAAATATTTCTACTTGTGAGCAATTGGTTCACGTTTCTTTAATGGATGTTGTTGTAGAAGCTTCTTCTCAAGTTAGCTGTACTGATGCTAGCGATGCTACAATCACTGTTTCGGTTGATGGAGCATTTGGAGATGTTACTTATTCTCTAAACGGAGCAAGTCCACAATCATCAAATGTGTTTGAGAGCTTAACTGCCGGAACATATACAGTCTTAGTTGAAGACGAAAACGGATGTTCAGTACTAACGGATGTGATTACTATTAGCAATCCGACTCAAATTGATGCTGAGATTGTTGTAACTTCTCAAGTTTCTTGTTTCGATGGCAATGATGCATCAATCGAGGTACAAGCTGCCGGTGGAACAGGTCAACTAACCTATTCTCTAAATGGAGGAGCATATCAAACATCAAATGTCTTTGAAAACCTTGTTGCCGGAACTTATTCTATTGTAGTTGAAGATGAAAATATGTGTTCAACAACCTTAACCGATTTTGTAATTGAGAATCCTGAAGCTTTAGTTATTTCTTATGTGGTAACAAGCGAAGTTTCATGTTATGGTTTAAACGACGGAGCAATTGAGGTAATGGTTAGCGGTGGAAGTGGTGATTATACAGTTGTATTAACAAACATCACAACCGGTCAAGAAAATAGCTTAAACAGCTCGTACATGTTTGAAGACTTAAACGCAGGAAACTACACAATACGCGTAACCGACTCTAACGGATGTTCAGAACTGATTAATGCAACAATTCAGACTCCTGATGCCTTAGTAATGAGTTATGCTCCATATTGTGAAGCCGGAGTTGTTGGAATTGAACTAACAGCAACCGGTGGAAATGGAACGCACATGTTCTCAATTGACGGTGGTCAAACTTGGACTGAGACAAGTAGTTTTGAGAATCTTCTTGATGGAACAACACTTTCTCTAGTTGTTAGTGATGCAAATGGATGTCTAACTCAAGTACAAGATGTTCCTGTTGCTAGTTTAAACACTTTAAGTGCAAGTGCAGAAGTTGCATCTGAGAATGCATGTTATGGTATTGCTGATGCTGCTGTTCAAATAAATATTGCAGGCGGTGTCGCTCCTTATACGTTTATTGTAAACGGAGAAGATGTTCATTATTCAAATCTGATTGAAAGTCTGAATGCAGGAGATTATACAATACAGATTCGTGATGCAAACGAGTGTCCTGCTGTTACTGAAATTTCAATAGAAAGTAGCGAAGAAATAATCATTGATCTGGTTTCAAAAACCAATGCGGACTGTAATGGAAATAATGATGGTACAGCCGAAATTGAAGTTGTTGGGGGATTTGGTGAGTTTGAATACGCTTGGTCAGATGGTTCAAACAGTAGAGTTGTTGCAGGACTAAATGCAGGTACACACACCGTTACAGTTACAGACCTCAGAGGTTGTGAAGTAACTTATGATCTAATTATTGAATCGGATGTAATCGGTGTAGAACTTATTCAAAACAATGTGTTTACTCCAAACAATGATGGCATAAACGATTATTTCGTAATTTCTAATCTGGAAATGTATCCAGACAACGAACTAGTAGTACTTAATCGTTGGGGTAACGAGGTATATAGCAAGAAATCATACGACAATTCATGGAATGGTAGTAACCTAACCGAAGGAACTTATTTCTATGTTCTTAAAGTGAAAATGTGTGATGAGTACAAAACTTTAAACGGATACATAACAATTCTTGAGTAAATCTGTTAATTTAGAAACGTTATAAATAAAAAAGCTAGCGATGAGTAAAACAATGCAAATAGCACACAAGAAACAGACAGATTTATTGGGTATATTCTCTGTAACTGATAATTCAAATGTCTTAGTAAGCGTACTGAATTCTTGTGTGCTGTTTGCTTAAATTAAAACAACTAATTATGAAAAAGTTATACGCAATATTGATAATATCACTGTTTGGAACAAGTTTAATTGCTCAGCAAAACTTTATTTCAAATCAGTACATTTTTAATCCAATGACTATCAATCCAGCTTATGCAGGAACGAAACAATGGACTAGTGTAAACATGATGTACTCTGCTCCCTGGACGGGTTTGGAAGGTTCGCCCAACACTCAATCTATAAGTATTGAGGGAGCTCCAACCCAGACTATGGGGATAGGACTTCAATTGATTAATGATAAAATTGGAGCAGAATCTCGTCAGGCTTTGTGGGGTAATTATTCATACATATTAAAACTTAACGAAAAGCTAAATTTATCTATGGGATTAGCTGCAGGAATATCTTATTTTAGTCTCGATGGTCGCAAGCTAATTTCGGAATCGATTGATGATCCTTCGGTACCGTTAAATCAGGTAAATTCGATTCGTTTTGATCCAAAAATGGGATTATTTCTTTATTCTCAAAGGTTTTATGCCGGCCTATCTGTAACAGATATGCTGGGGAATTTAATCGAAGCTCCTGATGGATTTGTAGCTAAGCAGGACAGACATTACTATTTTACAGCTGGTTATGTTTTTGATATGGGAGAGGATGTAAAAGCAAAACCAAGTATATTGATTCGCGAAGACTTTAAAGCTCTCACAAATATTGATGTAACCACCCATTTTTTATTTAGAAATACATTTTGGATTGGTGCAACATATCGTTTTGGTGCAGACTTGTTAACTAGCAATAGCCTAGACAACACTTTGCAAAAACGCGACGCATTAATTGTTATGACCCAGTGGAATGTAAATCCATCATGGGTGATTGGATATGCTTATACTCACTCATTAACAGCTTTAAGTAGCTTCGCCGGTCATGAAATTATGCTGGATTATACTTTGCCTAGAAAAATCGAAACTAGAATGAAAACTCCTAGATATTTCTAATTAGAATATCAAGATGAAAGAAAAACACTAAAAAAAAGAAGTTATGAAAACAAAATTTACCATATTATCACTCCTGTTTGTAATTTTATTTGCAGGTGTATCATTTGCACAAACAAGTCTGCCTAAAGCAGAACAATATATGCAAAAATTTGAGTACGTAAAAGCAATAGATATGTATCTAAATCACTTTTTAGTTTCTACTCCAAATGAAACAGATATTAGAAACATTACTCACTGTTACATAAAAATCAATGATACTAAAAGCGCTGAAGAATGGTTATCCAAACTTATTAAATCCGGTTCGGCAAACCCAGAGGACATTAAAATTTATGCAGATTTACTAAAATCGGAGGGTAGATATTCCGATGCAATAATTCAATATCAAAAACTAAAGGAATTAGAGCCTGCAAAATCGAGTATGGCTGATAAAAATATTAAAATTTGTGAGGATGCACTAACCTGGTCAGAAACAGAGCCTGATTTTATTGTTAAAAATGAAGAGCAGTTTAATTCTGTAAATTCTGATTTTGGACTTGTTTCATTTGGTGATGGATTTTTGCTAACATCAGATCGTATTCCAAAAGGAGAGGGCACAAATCAGAAAGATGTTTATGGATGGACAGGAAACCCGTATCTAAAACTCTATAAAGTTGATGCAGATAAATCTGGCGAAGTAAAAGACATTTCGTTTATTCCGGAATTAAATCATGAGTTTCACAATGGGCCAGGATATTTTGACGGTAAAACTAAGACTCTTTATTTTACAAGAACAAAAACTGTAAAGCAAAACCGAAAAACTGAAAATCCTGATCCTACGGCATGGTTTAAAGAAGAAGCAGATATTTACACAAATAGACTTGAAATTTATACCGCTGAATTAGTTGATGGTAAATGGCAAAACATTAGCGAATTTGCTCATAATAATGCTGCAATGTTTTCAGTTGGTCATCCTGTTATTTCAGAAGATGGCAAAATTTTATATTTCGTATCTGATATGCCCGGTGGTCAAGGAGAAACCGACATTTGGTATTGTGAGAAAACTCAGAGTGGAACATGGGGTAGTCCCAGAAATGCCGGAGAGACAATTAATACCTCAGGAAAAGAAATGTTTCCATATTTTGATTTAAACGGAAATCTATATTTCTCTTCTGATGGACATCCTGGAATGGGAGGATTAGACTTGTTTAAATCTAGCGGAAGTAAAAATAAATGGGCAAGCCCCGAAAATCTAAAATATCCCATAAACTCACCAAAAGATGATTTTGCCGTTATTTTTACAGAGCCCGAGACAATGGGATATTTTTCATCTAATAGATATGGTGGACTAGGAAACGATGATATTTACAGTTTTGTGTATTCTCCTCCTCCACCACCCGTGCCAACCGAACTGATGCTATCGGTAACAACCTACGAAAGGCTGGATGATGGAAAATTAATACCATTACCAGGTATAAATGTACACTATCACCTCGAGGCTTTAACTGAGGAGAATCCGGTACCCGAGATTTCTGCCGGAGTTTACCAAACAACATTAAATTGTGATGAGACTTATATGATACACGGAACTAATTCAGATTTTTTTGCTCAATCACAACAAATCACAACACAATGTGAAACCATGAATGATACTGTGTTTGTGCAATTGGTTTTCGATAGAATCGTAATTGATAAGCCAATAGTTATAGAAAACATATATTATGATTACGACAAATGGAATATTCGTCCGGATGCTGCCATAGAACTTGATAAGATTGTTGCTCTTTTAATTGAAAATCCACAAATAATTATCGAATTGGGTTCACATACAGATGCCAGAGGAACAAAATGGTATAACGAAAATCTATCGCAGAAACGCGCCGAGTCTGCTGTTCAGTACATTGTTAGTAATGGAATAGCTAAGGACAGAATAACTGCTAAAGGATACGGTGAATATCAATTAGTAAATAAATGTGCTGATGGTGTTAAGTGTTCCGAAGAAGAACATCAATTGAACAGACGTACCGAATTTAAAGTTACAGGCTTTAGTAAGAATCAGCCTGTGATATACAGCGCTACTGAATAACATTAACTTGCTTGTGTGTTTTTCCTTTCTAAACAGGGCTATAGAGATACTCATAGTCCTGTTTTTTGCTAGAAAGTGTGAAACAATCAGAATATTTGGTTGATTTGCTTCTTTTTTTCTAGTTAATTGCCATTTTGTTTTAACTTTATGCGTTAGGTCATTTTTGGAAACTTACTTTGGTAAAGCACAGGCAGTTCATCGCTTCGTAATAGATCCCCTAATTTATAATGTGGGTTTAAATATTATACAATATCGATGGGTTTAGAGTTTATCTCTTTTGAACGTAGAAATTATTTTTCTTTTTTTTTACTCCACCTGTAACTTTTCCGTATAATTGTACGTCTGACAACCGATAATGAAAACGAAAGAATACAATATTATAGTTGATAAACACGCCGACGGTGTGTATAGGTTCATTCTTAGTAATATCAAAGATGAATTTAAGGCTCAGGATATTGTGCAGGATAGTTTCGAGAAACTATGGATAAATCACGAATCTGTAGAGTTTGAGAAAGCTAAATCTTTTCTTTTCAAAATCGCATATAACAGAATGATAGATGTTATCAGACATGATAAACGAATGACCGGCTCAGACGAAATTACAACAAGACAACAAGACGAAGTTGTTGATTATAAGCAAGTTGAGCTTAGAGAAATTATCAGTAATGCGCTCGAAAAACTTAGCGAAATTCAACGATCTGTTGTATTATTACGAGATTATGAAGGCTATTCGTACGAAGAAATTGCAAAAATTACAGACCTTACCGAATCGCAAGTAAAAGTCTATATTTTTAGAGCGCGTCAACATCTGAAAAACTTTATCGGAAAATTTGAGGAGGTAATTTAATGAAAACAATTATAAACATAAACAACTACGAAGCATATTGGGTTGACTATCTCGATGGAGTTCTTAATTCTGATCAAGAAGATGCTTTGATGTCATTTTTGGAGGAAAATCCTAATATAGCTGGTAGCCTAATTGATGTGGAAGATTATAAACTTCCCAATCTTGATGCCGAGTATCCTGAAAAAACAAAATTACTTAGCTTTTATCAAATTGATAACCTGCTCATTGCCAAAATAGAAGGAACAATTAGCCTAGAAGATGATAAATTCATCACTGAGAAGATTAATTCAGAAGTAGCTACCAAAGAATCATACTCCATATACAAAAAGACATTATTAAGTCCGGATAATACAATTGTCTTTCCTAACAAAAATTCGCTTAAACAGTCGGTAAGAGTTCCTATGTTCCGTTATGTGAGTTCTATTGCAGCTGCCATATTAATTGTGGCTTTGTCGGGTTATTTCCTGACACGCGAATTTGAATCTACTGATAACGGAACATCTACTCTTACGGCAAACTTAGTTGGAATTAGTATAGAGGAGAATGACACAAATGAGATTAACTCAAATCTCGAAATTCCTGATAAAAGAACTAATAATGTTAGTCAAACTAACACTTCAAATAATTACATAGCTGAAACTAACAGCAACTCAATAGATTTTGGTGTTCCTAAAAGACTACCTGTTAAAGAAATTGAAAAACTAGAATATAAATTAGCATTTTCCTCAACAAATATCATGGAGTATCGTTATGACATTCCAAACGAGCAAAATTCAGGCATCGAATATACTTTAGAGTATAAAAGAACACCAAAAGAAAATAAAATCGTTAATGGGATAAAAAATATTGTAAACTTTGGAAAAGAAGTTGATGTAATCGAAAAGTGGGAAAATGTCAAGATTCGTAAAGAGGAATTTTTGTACTCGAGTCTGGATAATTAAAGTTTGCGGATTTAAGGTAAAAACTAAAATTACATCGTTTTTAAAAAAAACTACTTATTATCCTTCGTTTTATCAAAATTTATATCTTTGAGGACTAAACTTATTGTACTATGCTTGTATTAACACTAGATGCAGGAGGAACAAATTTTGTTTTTGCAGCAATTAAAGATGGAAAATTTATTGGAGAAAAAATAAAACGTCCATCAAACGGTCATGACCTTGATTTATGCCTTAAAGGGATTATCGAGGGATTTTCGACAATGCACCAAATGATAAACCAAAAAGTGGATGCAATTAGTTTTGCATTTCCCGGACCTGCACAATTCAGCAAAGGGATTATTGGAGATTTGCACAATCTTACAGGATTTAGAGGCGGTGTTCCAGTAGGACCAATGCTAAAAAATATTTTTAATGTCCCTGTTTTTATAAATAATGACGGAGATTTATATGCCTATGGAGAAGCTCTAGCAGGTAGTCTCCCAAAGATAAACTACGAATTGGAAAAATCTGGTAGCTCTAAAAGATATAAAAATCTTGTCGGCATGACTCTAGGGACAGGTTTTGGAGCAGGGCTTGTTCATGATCAAACTCTGATTACCGGTGACAATATATGTGCAGGAGAAATCTGGACTACTTCTAACAGAGCAGATAGTGAGTATAATAGTGAAGAAGGTGTAAGTATTAGAGCTGTAAAACACTTTTATAGTAGTTTTGCCGATATTAATTTTAATGATAGCCCTGAACCAAAGGATATTTTCGAAATTGCCAAAGGCATAGTCCCCGGAAACATTAATGCTGCTAAATGGGCTTATGAAAAAATGGGGCGCTTCATCGGTGATAGTATAGCAAATATGATTACCTTGTTCGATGGAATTGTCATATTAGGAGGTGGTGTCTCGGGCGCAATGGAACTTATTATTCCGGGTATTGATTATGAATTAAACAGGCCTTTTAAAACTCTATCGGGGAAAGAAAACAAACGGTTGACCCATAAAGCATTTTGTCTTAATAAAACCTCGGAGAAATTAGAATTTTTAAAAGACCATGGAAAAGAAATTGTAATTCCTGGAACAAATAAACTAATCCATTATGATATTCAACCTCGTTCTGCATACATGTTTTCAGAATTTGACACAAGTGAAATGATAAGTCTGGGAGCATATTATTATGCTAAACGGCATGAATTTTGATATTAGCGAAAAATTCAATGTAACAGTTAATGCTTATATTGTTTTTTTAATTATATTTGCATTCACAAAACAAATTAACATTTTTTAAGTTATATAGAGGAAATTGAAAATAGAGAAACTAAAATTAAAAACGAATTAAAATTTATTAGATTATGAAAAGAATTAGTATTTTATTATTGACGGTTGCTTCTGCGGTATTATTTTTCAGCAGTTGTAACAAAGAGTATGCAGAACCAACAATTACATGGACTCCTGACGATCTTTCTCACTTTGTAACAATTGGTGATGAAGACACTTACAACAAAACGTTAAACGTAACTTTTAATGCCGAAGCTGGTATTGCAGAAATTCAGGTTTGGAAACACACATATAAAATGGGTGATATCGAATCAGTAGTTTGGGCAACACCAACAGGTTTTGACGGATTGTTAACATTTGACTATGTTTTAACAACTGACAACGTTGAAGCTGACTTTGGTGGTGGTGTAACAAAAATTGTTTATGAAGTTGAAGTTACCGATTTAAGTGAAACTCCGCAAACAAAAACAAAAGAATATACTTTTATGGTTGACGAAGCCTACGCTGTTACATTTGCTGTAGAAGACGAAGCCGGTAATGCAATTACAGATGCAAAAGTTACTTTCAATTCAGTTGAAAAAACTGCTGCTCCTTATGTTTACAACTTTATTCAAGAGGGAACTTACACTTACACTGTTGAAAAAGCCGGTTATCAAACAGTTACAGTTACTGACTTTGTAATGCCTGCAAATGATACTACAGTTACTGTTGAGCTTGTTGACTTATTATCTGCTTATTCTGATAGTATTTTCATTACTCAATCAACAACTTCGGCTTATGCTACTTATAATGGGGTGAGAGTAGAAGATACAGAAAATACAACAATCGGTGTAAAATATCACACAAATACAGCTAGCACAATTGTAATCCAACCCACAACAAACTGCGAAGGTTTTGTTGAGGTTGACAACGATGATTTTACAAGCTATACCGAAATAGTTAACGCTTATACTAATGGAACAAAGCTTGATGAGTATGAATTACCATTTGATTATGATTCAAAAGCTTACGCAGCTAAATATTTCATTGCTAAAGTTGATGGAGCTTATGTTTTAGTTAAATACATTGATGGTTTTGTTAATCCAAATGCTCATGATGGCAATTTAGGTAACGTTATTGTTTTCAGATACAAAAACTAATAAAGATTGAAAATATTAAAGCCGCAATTTTTTGCGGCTTTTTTTATGCTTTTAAAACTTTAATCCCGCAATATGAATTAGGGCACTTCGAGTACCTCAAGCTCACCGCTTTGTAATAGATTTTAATTTCGGACTACATTGATTTGGAATCCACAAGTGTTGAGCAAAATTAATTATTTTATCGTTTTCAACATATATACCCTCAGATTGCAATAATTCTTTCATTGTATTTGTGCCGGCAAAGTGATTTTTACCCGACAACATACCATTTCTATTTACAACTCTGTGAGCCGGAACAAAAGGCATAACAGCATGAGAGCTATTCATAGCCCAACCAACCATACGGGCAGCCTGAGGACTCCCAATTGCTTTGGCAATATGACCATAAGTCGTTACCATACCTACAGGTATCTGCCTAACAGTCTCATAAACTCTTTCGAAAAAATTATCTGAGTTACTAGTCTTCATCTTTTGGTAAATCAACCAAAGCCTTATCGCTTGGCAGAAGGAATTTTAAATATTTTATCGTCTTTTTCTCTTTATTCCACAATTTCTCGTAATGTGTTTTTACTTGTAAAATCCCTGTATAATATTCCGACTCATAAAGATTATCGGTATCAATTAAAACTTCGAGTTGATTTATTTCCAAAACCCTTTTTGTATAAGCATAGAGAGTGTCGTCGTCTGTTTTTATGTTAACAGTTCCTCCATCCTTTAAAAACTTTTGATAATAAGACAAAAATCGTGGTGATGTAAGCCGTTTCTTAATAGTTTTTTTTGGTCCAAGTTGGGGGTCGGGAAATGTTATCCAAATTTCTTCAACCTCATTTTTAGCAAAACACAATGGAGTAAATTCTACTCTTGTTCTTACAAATGCAATGTTGTCCAATTTTAATTCAAGAGAGTCTTTTGCTCCTTTCCACATTCTTGCTCCCTTAATATCTATCCCAATAAAGTTTTTATCTGTATTTTCTTTTGCCAAACTAACCGAATACTCTCCTTTACCGCATCCTAACTCAAGAATAATTGGACTCTCATTTTTAAAGAAATTAGTATTCCACTTTGATTTAAGAAAAAAATCCTCCGTTTTGTTATAATATAACTCTGGCTCAAAAAAATGTGGAAATAATTTAGTTTCAGCAAATTTAAGCAGCTTCCTTTTTTGTGACATCCTTGCTATTTTTTATTCTGACCAAATACAAAATTTGGCTTTCTCAGTATTATCAACCTCTCAATTTTTAACTTTCTGTAATCTAATTTTTTAGTTTCTCAAAAAACTAATTATTGCTTTCAATCTTTTCGACTCTCAATCCAATATCCATAATCCCTGGCAAATCTTTTACTCTCATAGCTTGTTCAAATTGCACCCGATATACCCCCTTATGTGAGAATCGCACATTAGATTTCCAGGGTATCTGAATATCCCATATATCTCCCATACCATCTCCCAGCCATCTGTTATCAGCATCCACCAAAACACATTCCACAGAATCGATGTTAATAGTTCCGTTGGGTGCAGAGGATTTTACAAACATCCACAAGTTACTATATGGATAAACCGAAGCATGTCTTACATTAATTAGTACGTTGTGTAATGAGGCAGTATCCTCAATCTCAAACTCAAAATTGATTTTATTATCTTGTGACCATATATTGTTTTCAATTTCGACATACTCTTCAAATACCCTATTACGGTCGCAAGAAGTCGATAATACTATTACAAATAATATTGTGAAAATGGAGCTAAACTTTTTTATCATTTTTGTTTGGTTTAAAATTTCGTTTTTTTCTTCTTCTCGGATTGTTTTTATTAGAATTATTAGTTTCCGGTTTATCAAATCTGGTTAAGCTTTCGGAGTTTAACTCCTCTTTGTAGTTTGTGCTTCTACCACCTTGTTTTTCTATCTCAAAAATTTCGTCAGGTATAATACCTTTTGCATTTAATTCCATTATTTCCTTAACTTTTTCGACATGCAAAGCTCTGATAACTGGTATATCATTCATTCTTATCTCAAAATACATCAGTTGCTTAAAAATATCGTTTTTAATATGGTGAGCTTCGCCCTGCTTAGTTTTCAGACTTACGATTTTTTTAGGAAATTTTTCTCTCTCGGTGAGATAAATAGGTAATTCATAATTTAAACAACATTTGAGTTTGCTACATTGTCCTGCGAGCTTTTGAGGATTTAAGGATAATTCCTGCAGACGTGCAGAGTTAGTTGAAACTGAATTGAAATCCGACATCCAAGTTGTGCAACAAAGTTCTCTGCCACATGGTCCAATTCCACCTATACGACCTGCTTCTTGTCTGGCACCAATTTGTTTCATTTCCACTCTGATGCGAAATTCTTCGGCCATTTTCTTTATCAATTCACGAAAATCGACTCTTTCTTCGGCTATATAATAGAAAATAGCTTTAGTTTTATCTCCCTGATATTCGACATCGCCAATTTTCATTGAGAGTTTAAGCATGTCTGCAATTTCTCTTGTTCTAATCATTGTTGGGATTTCGAGACTGATTGCATCTTGCCATTTTTGAATATCAGAAGTTTTAGCTTTACGATATACCTTTTTAGGGACATTATCTTTGGTTGGTTTTTGTTTATTCATTTGCAACATTGCAATATGTCCTACTGCCGATACAATGCCAATATCGTGTCCGGGTGAGGATTCAACAGCAACAATATCGCCAACTTCAAGATGTAGATCGGTAGCATTTTCGTAAATTCCTTTGCGAGTATTTTTAAACCTTATCTCGACATATTTATTTTGAGTTAAAGGGTCTTTTATATCCTTAAGCCAATCGTAAACATCAAGTTTGTTACAGCAATTGACGGATTTTATATTGCAACCGTTTTCGTCAACACTTGATGGTGTACATCCTCTTTCGTATTCTCGGTCTGTCATAATTCTAGTTTTTTCTGATAACTTTCATAATTTTAAATGACGAATCTGTAAACACCAATTTGGCATTAACATTTCGTTCTATATGATAATAGGCTTCTTCGAAAATTTGCATCAGCTCATTAATGTTTGCTTGATTTACAAATTTTGCAAATTTTTCGGAAAATTCTATTTCTGTTTTAGTCATGTAAATTACTTGTTTTAACTTTGAGTTGTATGCAAAGTTTTCGCGTAATAGAACCAGACTATAGTATAGAAAATTTTTTTGTTTCTCTCTTGAGTTTTTTGCTAGTTCTTCGCTGAGATTAATTGCATCAGGAATTTTATATCCATAACAAACTCTCATCAACTCAGTAAATTTTGCAAAATTATATTCGGTTTCATCGTTAGTAATGATTTGTTTTCGAGCTTCAAAAAGACTGCCATTACTTATATTGACGATATCGCTTGCCATTTGATCGCTAATGTTGTATTGCCGAATTATTGCATCTTTAAGGTCATTGTCTTCTATTCCTAGAATTTTAACAGGTTGTGTACGCGAACGTATAGTTGGCAAAATATCCTCACTATTATCACTAACCGAAATAATGATAGTATTTTGAGGTGGTTCTTCGAGAATTTTTAGAAGTTTGTTTGCACAAGTCCCATTCATCATCTCGGGAAGCCAAATAATCATACACTTATAATCAGATTCAAAAGTTTTCAGATTAATTTTTTTTGCAATTTCTACCGACTCATCCGCAAAAATACTACCTTGTTTATTTTCGCTAGCAATTGAGAATAACCATTCGTTATAGGTAAAATATGGGTCTTCTAAAACCTTTGCTCTCCATTCCTGAATATAATTATCGCTTATAGATTTTTTCTTTGGATTTGAAATCACCGGAAAAACAAAATGCAAATCTGGATGTATCAGCTTCTCGAATTTTTTACAACTTGGGCATTCCCCACAACTGTCATTCTCCAATTTATTGGTACACGAGATATATTGAGCAAAGGCAATAGCCAAAGCGAGTTTGCCAACTCCCGGGCTTCCATAAAACAAATACGAGTGACTTACACGATTATCCCTATAAGCCTGTATTAACTTTTGTTTTATTTGGTGTTGCCCTATTACTTTTTCAAATTTCATTCTTATGCACAATATATTAATGCAAAAATAGTAAAAGTATCAAAGAATTGTTCTATTTTTTTTGACTATTGATGCAATATCTCTAATAAAATCCGAGGCGATTATCTTGTGTAACTTGTAATAATGTAATTATGTGAATATTTTTTTAGAAAAATTTGTAAAATTTTACAAATTAATAATTTAAACATATTAAGTTTGTCAAAGTAAAAAAATAACTACTCAATGTAAAACCAAATGTTTAAAGATGAGCAACTTAGATAATTATAATTTCGCTGAGAAAAAGGTTCTTTTAAGGGTAGATTTTAATATCCCAATAATCAGTGATAACAGAGATTCCGTTGATGACACCCGTATCCGATTATCATTGCCAACAATTCAGAAAATCTTATCTGAAAATGGGTCGATTATTTTGATGACTCATTGGGGTCGCCCAAAAGGAAATTTTGTCGAAAACAGATCATTAAAACATCTTTTACCATTGATTGAAAAACTAATTGGTCGTAAAATACAGTTTTGTGATGATCCATTATCTGATAAGGCATTAAAAATGTCGCAAGACCTTAAACCGGGAGAGATTATGCTATTAGAAAATCTTAGGTTTTATGAAGGTGAAATCAGTGCAGACGAACAATTTGCCGAGAAATTATCAAAACTTGGAGATTGCTATGTAAACAATTCATTTGGAACAGCACATCGAAACCATGCCTCTACCACCACAATAGCAAAGTTTTTCCCATACGATAAAATGTTTGGTTACGTTTTTGAGAGCGAGATAAAAAAGCTTGACAAACTGATAAAAAATGCCGAAACGCCATTTACCCTAATGATTGGTGGCGACAAAGTAACCACAAAAATAGGTATTGTTGAGGCCTTGCTACCTAAAATAGACAACCTTCTTATTGGCGGAGCGATTGCGTTTACATTTGCGAAAGCTATTGGATATAATGTCGGAAAATCGCTTGTCGAAGAAGATTACATCCCTGTTGCAAAAAGAATACTCGAAACTGCTGAAAAGTTCAATGTAAATATTCAACTACCGGTTGACTGCCTTATTGCTGATAAAAATGGAAATGATGCAAATATTGAGCATTGCGAATTTTCTGAAATTCCGGATAGCTGGACAGCTCTTGATATAGGAATCAAAACCGTTGATTTATTTGCAGAAATTATCGAAGAATCAAAAACTCTACTTTGGGACGGACCTTTAGGCGTATATGAAATGTCGCATTTTTCGTATGGAACACTAAAATTAGCTTTGTCAATTGCCAGAGCAACCGATAAAGGATTGTATTCAGTTGTTGGTGGCGGAGATACAATTGCAGCTCTTAACAAATATAGCCTATCTCATAAAATTTCATATATCAGTTCGGCGGGAGGCGCTTTGTTAGAATACTTTGAAAAGAAAAACCTACCTTCAATAAAAGCAATTATCGAATCTTTTAGTATTGACGATTACAATTTTTACGGAAAAAGAGCATTGATTCGAGTCGATTTTAATGTTCCTCTTGATAAAGATTATAACATAGTGGACAATACACGCATAATTACTGCAATCCCAACTATCCGAAAAATACTTGCTGATGGCGGATCTGTAATATTAATGACACATCTCGGACGACCAAAAGGAGAATATGAGGAAAAATACTCGGTAAAACATATTGTTCCTTACTTGTCAAAAATTCTTGATACAGAGGTTAAGTTTGCAACAGATATTGTTGGTCAAGAGGCCTTAAATTTATCCAAAAATTTAAAGGCTCGTGAGGTGATGATTCTGGAAAATCTCAGATTCAATCCTCTCGAAACTAAAAATGACGAAGGATTCGCAAAACAATTGTCCGAACTTGGTGATGTATATATTATGAATGCTTTTGGAACAGCGCACAGGGCACATTCATCAACTTATATGATTGCTAAGTTTTTCCCTGAAGATAAAATGCTTGGCTATCTGGTTGAAAGCGAAATCAATAATATCGACAGAGTTCTGTACAAAGGAGAAAAGCCTTTTACAGCAATAGTTGGAGGATCAAAAGTTTCTACTAAAATTGATATTATCAGAGCTTTGATGGAAAAGGTAGATAATTTAATTATTGGCGGTGGTATTGCATTTACATTTATCAAAGCAATGGGTGGTAGTATTGGCGATTCACTAGTAGAGGAAGATTATGTTGCTGTTGCAAAAGAAATACTTGAGCAGGCAATGAAAACTGATGTAAAATTATACCTCCCGATTGACTGCATAATTGCAAATAAATTTGATAACAATGCAAAAATCAAACACTGCAAAATCAACGAAATCCCTAAAGGATGGATGGGGCTGGATATTGGCGTTAAATCGGCAGAAACTTTCAATAAAGTAATTGAGAAGTCGAATACTCTTTTATGGAATGGACCAATGGGGGTTTTCGAAATGGATCATTTTTGCAATGGGACAATAAAAATTGCCCTTGCTGTTTCCAGATCTACTGATTTTGGAGCATTTTCACTTGTTGGTGGTGGTGACAGTATTGCCGCACTAAACAAATACGGTTTAGCGCACAAAATCTCTTATGTTTCTACTGCAGGAGGAGCTCTTTTAGAATATATCGAAGGCAAAGAATTGCCAAGTTTAAAAGCAATTAGAAGCAGACTATAGAACAATATTACTCTATATAAAAGCAATATTTAACTACAACGCGTGCAAATACGTACTAATACGTAATTATACGTAAGCTTTTATAAAACCTACATTTTTACACAATAAATTGGTTTTTGGGTTATATTATTTTCTATTTTTGCTGACATTAATCATTATTATTGCATTATGAGGAAACTTTTTCTATTAATGATTGCCGCCTTGCTTACAAGTTTTTCAATTTTTTCACAAACAGTTTTACTGAGTGGAAAAGTTATTGATGATGGTAACAAAGAGGCACTTTATGGTGTAAATATCATAATTAAAAATGCTAACGAGTTGTTGACAGACTCTAAACAACTAGGAACCACAACTGATTTTGATGGAAACTATAAAATCGCTTTATATCCGGGTACATATAATGTTAAGTTTGTTTATATTGGATATGAAGAAATTGAAAAAACTGTAGAGCTTATTGTAGGTCAAGCAGTAGTTTTGGATGTCGCAATAGGTCAGAAAGCCGAAATTATTGATGAAATTGTTGTTAGTGCCGGAAAATTTGAACAAAAACTTTCGGAAGTAACCGTATCGATGGAAGTAATAAAGCCAAGTACCATCGAAAACAACAACTCGTTTGACATGTCAGATGCTCTTAATCAAATATCCGGAGTCGATATACAGGACAAGCAACCGAGCATTAGATCAAGTACAGGTTGGAGCTATGGTGCAGGCAGTCGTGTTGTGATTTTAATGGACGATTTGCCAATTATGTCGGCGGACGCCGGTGATGTCAAGTGGAATTATATTCCTGTAGAAAATATTTCGCAGGTCGAAGTTCTAAAAGGCGCTAGCTCTGTATTGTTTGGTTCTTCGGCAATAGGTGGAGTAATAAATGTACGTTCTGCCTATCCTACCGATAAACCTGTTACAAAAATTAGTTATTTTAATGGAGTTTATGGTTCGCCAAGAGACGATAGATATAAATGGTGGGCAAAGGAGTTTTTTAGTGGTTCTAATAGTAAATTTAATGTTCCTTTGCGTGAAGATGTATTTTATTTTGTGCGTAATCCTATGTATGGTGGATTAAGTTTCTCGCACAGTCAAAAATTCGACAATCTCGATTTAACGATGGGCGGAAATCACTTTATTGATGAAGGCTTTAGACAAGCCGATTACGAAAGACGAAGCAGATTTAATGCAAATATTAGATACAGAAGTAAAAAGATTAATGGTTTGGCTATTGGTTTGAACTCAAACTTCATGGCTATAGACATGAGCGACTTTTTTATGTGGGCTTCTGATACTATGCCATATCTGGCAAATCCAACATTAGGTGCAAGCGTTCCTACTCAGGGATATCGAATGAATCTCGACCCTTTTATATATTATTATAAACCAAATGGCTCGAAATATAGTTTGAGAACTAGATACTTTATGACCGACAATGTTATGCCTGATGACACCATGAAAAACAGTACGGCGCACAGTTATTATATGGAGTATCAATACCAAACAGTGTTTGCAGACAAATGGAATTTTGCTGCCGGTGCTGTTTATGCACCAAGTTTAGTTCAATCAAATCTTTTTGGTGATCACCAAAGTACCAATCTTGCCGGATACGCACAAATTGATGTTAGATTTGGCAGGTTAAAAGCCAATTTCGGAATGCGAGGAGAATACTTCTTACTTGATTCTACACAGACCGAATCAGCTTTTAATATTGATTTGGGTGATGATTATATCGAAATTCCAATAAGACCTGTTTTTCGTGCAGGTGTAAACTATCAGGCTACCGAGCAGACTTTTATCAGAGCCTCCTTTGGTCAGGGATATCGCTTTCCATCTATTGCTGAAAAATACACAGCAACTTCGCTTGGAATGGTTAATATTTTACCTAACCCCAGACTTACCCCTGAAAGTAGCTGGAGCGCAGAGGTTGGAGTTAAACAAGCTTATAAACTTGGAAAATGGAGAGGATTTGCCGATTTTGCCGTTTACAATCAGGATATTAATAATATGATGGAATTTACTTTCGGAATATTTAATCCAATTACTTTTATGCCTGCAACAGATCAAGACACTGTTCCTTCTACATTGGGTTTCCAATCACAAAACATTGGAGATGTAAGGGTTACCGGAATGGATTTATCTGCTAGTATTGGAGGTAAAGTTAGAAATAGTTTGATAACCACAATTGTAGGTTATTCTTATAATAATCCATTCTCTAAAACAGGTGAGGATACAACTACTTCAAGTTTGTCTCCAATGCTAAAATACAGGAATAAGCACTCCATTAAAGGAGACATTAATGTTGAAACAAGAAGAATCACTTTTGGAGTAAATGTAATTTGGAGAAGTGCAATGGAAAATGTTGATAGACTTTTTTGTGATGAAAGAGATGAAACAACTGTAGATCCAGTTACATATAACTCATACTTTTTGTTTAGTAGCTTTATTTTGCCAGGTTATTGGAACTACAGAATCGAGAATGCCAATAGACAATATATAAATTTTGATGTCAGATTTGGATTTAAATTCAGTGAAAAAATGCGTACTTCTTTGGTAATAAAAAATGTCTTTAACCGAGAATTTGTTGGCAGACCTGGAGATATGTATGCCCCAAGAAGATTTGAAATAGTACTTTCTGCAACTCTTTAATATTCATTAATATTTATAAATATTCAATTATGAAAAAAACAATTTTTATTTTAAGCATTATGTTAACTGCATTTGCAGTTCAATCTCTAGCTCAGATTTGTAATCCTTCCTGTACTCCAGATGTTACTTGCATTGATGAATTAGGCCCTGGTGAGGTTTGTCCTCTTGTGTTACCGGTAGCTCATATAGGGGAATACTATGATGAAACAGTAACTGTAATTCCTCCTGCAACATTTGAAATTGCTGGATCTCAACAAAACATCTATCAGATTAAGATTGATGATGTACAAGGTTTGCCAAACGGAATGGACTGGTGTAAGAGCGAAGAATTCTTTTTAGTTACCAACCCTGCAACAAGGTATTGCTGTCAATTGACCGGAACGCCTGATCAGGTTGGTGAGTATCAACTTACTCTTTATATTACACCTTATTATAATTTTTTTGGAACACCAACAGCTTTGCCACAGCAAACAGACGACACTTCACTAGTAGTTATTGTTCTTCCAGCATTGCCTGAAGCAGACTTTACCGCTAGTACAACTACAACTACTACAGGTGCAGAAGTAGTCTTTACAGATGAGAGTACTAATAATCCAACAGGTTGGGCATGGGCTTTTGAAGGAGGAACTCCACCTAGTAGCCCCCAACAAAACCCTACAGTTACTTATGCTGCCGAAGGCGTTTATGATGTTACATTAGTTGTTTCAAACGATGGAGGCTCAGATGAGATTACAATGTATGACTATATCACAATTGATAATGGGACAGGAATTAACGATAACTTGACTAATAACGTTAAACTTTATCCGAATCCTGCCACAAACCAAATATCTGTCGAAGCCGAAGGTTTAAAATCTGTATCTGTTATTGATATGCTTGGAAAAGTTGTATTTACTGTTGAGGCAATTGCTAACAAAGAAACAATTGATATTTCTTCTTTAGGGAAAGCAAATTACTTTGTGAAAGTTGTAACTACAGATGGAGAAATTACAAAAAGCATCTCTATTAAGTAGTTGATAATGAGAATATTATAAATTTAAGGAGGCTATTCGCCTCCTTTTCTTTTTATTAGCTCTGCAACAGGTTCAATTCCTAAATGTGAACCTTGTTCAATTGCTTTTAAAACAGCCCCTCCACCGGTAAAAATATAATATTTTGGGCTATCCAGAGCCATAATATATAATCCGGGAAGAAGACGTTTAAGCTCTTGCATGGTGTCTCCACCGCCATAAAGTTTAACAGCTTCAGGATTTTCGTCAATTAGCGTATCTAGTGCAATGGTTCCATCATTAAAGTGTGGTGTAAATCCCATTACTGCATTTACAAAAACTGTACGTGCGCTATGAAAAACCTCTTGTACATTTTTATCCTCAAAAGACTCTGCAGCAACATCTAAAATATAGTTTAGAGCATCGCCCTTTTTAAGTTTTCGAATGTCATGTACACGATATTTGCCTTTTGCTTTATCTCCCAACACATCTGATTCAACAATAAATGGAAGTTCCACAATTTTATTGGGATACTGCTTTGCAAACTCAACAAACTCACCCGCTAATTTAATGTCTTTTTCGCTAACCCCTTTAATTGAAATGCCGTATTTTGCACATAAATAAGCATTGTACATAACACCGCCCAAAATAAGATTGTCCGCCTTTTTTAAAAGAGCATAAAGTGGTTCTATCTTTGTATCAAACTTACTTCCGGCAACAACAGCAAGAAAAGGTTTATCGGCATTATAGAGCCGCTCAAGATTTTTTATTTCTTTTTGCATTAAAAACCCTGCATACGATGGCAAATACTTGTTTATTCCCACAGTCGAAGCGTGTGGCTGCCAACTTCCAAAAGCATCGTTAATGTAGATATCCGCTAGCCCGGCTAACTGATTAGCAAATCTATCCATCTCTTCGGAACCTGCTTCTTCGCCCTTAAACCATCTGGTATTTGGCAAATAAATGGCATCTATCTCACTATTTTTTAGTCGCTTTATTGCGTGATTGATATTTGTTTCGATACTTAAATACCCCTGATTTTCATGTGAGTAAAACTCAGGAACTTCAATATTAATGTGTAGTTTATTACTGAGATAGTTTACAATAGGTTGAACAGAGGTTTTGTCGTCAATTGTTATATTTCCTGTACTTTTTTCTTTCGGACGTCCAACATGTGTCATGAGGATAATTTTTCCTCCTTTTGCCAAAATGTAAAACAATGTGCCAAATGTGGCATCAATTCGATAAGGATCGTGAATCATTCCGGATTTTACGACGTTGTGATCAACGCGCACCAAAACAACTTTTCCTGTTAAATTAGCATCTTGAATAAGTGGTAAATTGCTATTCATAAAATTATATTTTTGCAAAATTAGAAAATTATATGGCAAATTTTAGAGGAACTCAAAAAGTTAAAATAAAAAAACACCATAATCTATAAAAACAGAATTATGGTGTTTTTGTTTGTTAACTCAAAAAGGGGCTATCTTAAAAGAGTAACTTGTCCTGTTTCTGTATGTTCGTTTCCATAAAGATCCACAAATGTTAATACCCAAATATAAACTCCTTCGGGACATTCTTTGTTTTCATATCTTCCATCCCACTCTTCTTCGTATTCCTCAGAGAAGAAAACAGTTTCTCCCCAACGATTATAAACAGCTAATGTATATGTTTCGGAATCAACTCCATCAACAATAACTTTAAAGGTTTCGTTAAGTTCGTCATGATTTGGAGTAAATGCTGTTGGAGCATAAACTGCAAGTTCATTAGACACAAAGATATCAACTCCTGTAGAGTCTGCACATCCATAGAGTGATGTTGTGAGCATTGTTACATGATACGTTCCGGGTAATGAGAACACATGGCTTGGATTAGCCGCATTGCTAAAGTTTCCGTCGCCAAAGTCCCAATTATAGAAGAATCCTCCCTCAGTATAGTTTGTAAAGTAAACTACCGGTGTTGCCATAGTAACATTTGTTCTATTTGCTCTGAATTCGGCTTCCGGTATCGGGAATACAGTAATTGCAATTGTAGAATCGATACTACATCCTTCAGTAGAAACAATTTCTAATCCAACATGGAATGTTCTGGCATTGTAGAAAGTGTGAACCGGATGTTTATCGAAAGATAAGTTTTCAAAATCTCCATCATCGAAATTCCAAATATATCTTTGCCCTATATCAGGACTATTTTCGTGGAATTGCACTGTAAGAGGAGTACATCCATTATTTGGATCAGCCGTAATATTTACAGGAGGTAATGGATAATTATAAAGTGGATACTCAATCTTCACACTATCAAAGCCACAAACATCATAAACTAAAAACTCAAAAACAGAATCATTCGCTACTGCAACAGATATCGGCAAAGTCATCAAGGAGTCATTAACATAAACTTCTGTACCTGATAATCCACCACCATCAATAATTACTTCGAAATTAACAGTATCTCCAGGACAAACAGTATCGCGATCGGCGGTTACTTCCATTAATAAAGGTTTTAAAACATTTACAGTTATTTCAACATCCTGGCTTACGCAATTTGCTGCATCAACAATACTGGCAGTGTAAGTAGTTGTTTCAAGTGGATTAACAAGTGTTGTCATACCATTATCATCATTACTCCAAACAATAGTATATGGAGGAACACTTCCTGTAATAATTCCAATTCCAATTTCTGTATTTTGACCATAACAAATTGTTGGATCGTCCATGGTTTGAATATAGAAAGGATCTGGCTCTGTTAAGTCTATTGTCATAGAATAATGACAGAAGTTTTGGTCGGTAGCAGTAACGGTATATGTACCTGCACCTACTCCGATTAAGTCTTCCTGCCAACTTCCGGTATTCCACTCATAATTATAAGGAGGTATTCCTCCCGAAACAGTAATATATACATTTCCGTCTTCTCCACCATTACAGGTAATATTGTTTCCGCTAATTGTTCCGACCATTGGAGAGTCTGCCTGGAATATCTGAACTGTATCTCCGGCAACACAACCATGATCATCATTAATTGTTACGCTGTAAATACCCGGAATTAAATCATAAATATCTTCGGAGATTTCGCCGTTACTCCAACTGAAGTAATATGGGGGTGTTCCTCCGAAAACGTTCAGGTCTGCAATTCCATTACCTTCACCAAAACATCTTACATGAGTTGGAGTAATATCTCCATGCAATGGTAAGTCGGGTTGTTGAATTTGAACCATAGTATAGTTTACACAACCATGAGCATCGGTTACAGTAACGACATAAATACCGGCAAAAATATCGAATAAATCTTGCGACCCGGAGCCATTACTCCACTCATAATCATAAGGAGGAGTTCCACCAGTAACAACAAGATCGACCGAGCCAGTGTTGTCTCCGTAGCATAATACATCCTGTGTGTAGGTTGACAATTCTAGTGGATCGGGTTGAGTAATTTCAAATTCATACTCAAACAAACATTCATGAGAGTCCACAACTGTACCATTATAAACTCCTGCAGGAATATTTAATAAGTCTTGTGTCATTTGACCATTCGACCAAATATAGTAATATGGAGGTGTTCCGCCATCAATTTCGATATCGATAAAACCGTCGCTTAAACCATGGCATGATACATGACCAATTTCGCTAAACGGCATTGAGATAGGAGCGTCTGGTTCAATGACGAAAACAGAATCTTCGTGCTCACAACCAACAGCGTCGGTAATTGTTAAATAATGCCATCCGGCATAAACACCTTCGGGATTTGCATCAGTGCTACCGCTTGGCTCCCACAAATAAGTATATGGAGGCACTCCACCTGTAACATAAGAGAATAAACTTCCGGTAGGTTCGCCATGACACAAAACTTCTTCTGAATATAAATTTGACAATATTGGTGGATTTTCGTCTGCAATATTCATCTCACCAAACACCTGACAACCATAAGTATCGGTTAGAGTAACAAAATAGTAACCCGAAGGAACGATAATCTCATCCGTTGGTCCGGCATGAGTATTTATTGATCCCCATGAGTATTCCCAAGTAAAGTTAGGAGAACTGTTTATTGCAGTTACCGAAATAACACCACTAGTATCTCCAAAACACAATACGTCTTGTCCGGTAATTTCGATATCTAACTCAGGTAATGGGAACAACCATGTACCATCAAAAACTGTATCCTGAACAAAGCCTTGCAAGTCCCACTCCTGATCATACCATGTTAGTGGGATATATCCTAATGGGAATGTTTCTGAAATCAGTGGCTCGCAGTTTGTTGGGAAACAAAACTCTATATCTTTTGCTTGAGAATCACCTCCACCTTTTGCCGGTTCGGGATCGTAATTCTCGGGCATATACTCGGCAAGAGTTATTGCCGGAGCCGGAATTGCAGGAGCACAAGCTGTTATTGTCTGTGACATTCCTAAATCAGCATTATCCATATGTATTTCGGGAAGACAGAACTCAGGCATTGTTGTTATAGGAATAATATCATCAATTGGGATATAAATTGAGAAATATATTGCTTCGATAATAAAATCGAATGTTATTGAGTCCCAGGTATGATTAGAAAAACCTGAAGTAATATTATAAGTAACATCATAAACCTCAAGTGAGTCGTAATCATAACAAGGATAAGTAATATTCAGATCGTTGTTTATGGCAAAGGTAATAGTATCGGACACTCCTTCCTGAACAATGATATTTCCGTTGGCCGGGTCTGTTTCGGAAAATGGAAGCTCAGTCTCAAATGCAAGTGTAGCCCAAATTGTAGGGCAGAAAGCAAAGTCCTGAGTCATATAACTCGACATGTGCAAATCCATATGAAGGATAAAATACTCTATGACTGCATTTACACCGCTAATAATCTCATATTCGATTGTACCTCCTTCCAGAAAATCGATAGCTTCCTGAATTGCCGGTCCGTTTGGAGGGGGTATTAAGCCAGCAAGGAAACCGAGAAAGTCCATTAGATTAAGATTAAACCACATCCACTCGTCATTGCCATGAGCGTGCAAACATTGCGTTGTCGGGTCTAACCAATCATCTGTTTCGACATAAGGAATATCAATTTCTCCGGTTAGTCCAATTCCGAACCAATCGGGTATTACAATTGGCAATAAATCGTCTTCACAAATTTGGGGCAAACTAGTAACTGGGTCGAGACAAGGATATGCAACCTCGCCAGTTTGTCCGTTAAGATAAAAAATAGCTATAGAATCGTGTGGTAATGGATCGGTTGAGTATGGAACCGCAGGCACGCTAATTGTTGGAAGAATAGGAATCGTTTCACAATCAACCATACAAACTATAATATCTAAATTAAATCCAAAACCGTATTCTAAATCAAGTGCAATAATCCCGGCTGTTGGGAAATGTGTTTCAAGAGCCCAGCCGTCAAGGACTTCGTACGATGAATTGATAGTTATTGTTTCGCCATGGTCAAAAGAGTAATGATCAGGAAAATCTAGAGTAATCTCTACAGGATAATCAACATCAACAGAACCTAATGTAAACCCATGAATACTAAAAGTTGAGTGTAAATACATCCATATCCCCATTTCGATGCCAATACCCCATTGAGTACCAAGAATATCCTCTATCCAGCCTTCCGAAAAACCTTCGTCCACCTGAATATCGAACAAATCGTAGTCAAAATCGAGGCTAAAAGCTCCTCCGGCACCCCACATATCCTGATCGTGAGTGCTATAAGGTATTTCATGCACTAAAACATTAGTTTGAGAGTATATACCCGATACTCCCAAGGCTGCAAGAAATGTACAGATTATTAGTAACTTTTTTATCATAATTATTTGGTGTATTGTGCGGTTAATAAACATTCAACTAGAACATCATATAAAAGCGATTTTGCAGATGTAGGATAGTTTGCGTTAATCCAGATTGTATTGTTGTAATCACCTGCGAATAACATTATCCGTTCGTAGTCATATCCCTTAACTGTAAATTCGACTAAATACAACACTCCACTCATACCATTTTGCATTTTTACATTTTCTTTTGATATCAAAGTAACGTTTTGACTTTCGAAATGCTCGGGAGTCATCGCTTGGTCAATCATAATGTATGATGTCCCAATTACCTCCTGCACTTGAACAGTAGTAGATGATCCGGGATGTAATAGACCCGGGATATTCTCGCTAACCAAAAAATGCTCCGGCGGAACCAATGTTACACTTGTTCCCGGTATTTGCACAAGCTCTCCTGGCGTATAGTTGGTTTGGAGAGCATTTTCTCCTAAATTTGTCTGTGAAAATGCTGTTACAGTGAACAACAAAAATACGACTGAAATAAAAAATTTCATGTTAAATTCCTCCTTATAAATAAAATAGCCCAATTTATTAGTTTGTAAATATACAATATTTTTGTTTAACAAATTAAATTATTGACGAAAACATTACTTTTTGGTTGTCTGATTTGCTAAATAAATGTATTTTTACAGCAAATTTTTTAAAATAACTACAATGAGGACAAGAGATTTATTATTTTTAGTAATTGGTATGGCATTTTTTAGTGTTATTTTTTCTTGCAATTCAGGCGGAAAATCTGATGGAGAATCAAAAACAAATGACACTATCCCGAAGGAGGATAAAATTAATTATCCTAAGGACACAACTTTAGATCAAATTGCTGCATTACTTGGGGGAGACCAAGCCGACGCTTTTAAAGATGTATTTACAGACAATATGACATTTTGGGATGATTATAAAATGTCGATTGACACTCCCTGGACAAGAATAACAGAAGAAAGATTATCTAAAATGGATATTTGGTCGGCCGAAGAGGTTAGCACAAAAATTAACGACACCTTGTTGCTTTTCTATCCATTTTCGGGCCCCGATTTCTTAAATGCTTATCATTTATTTCCCAATGCAAATGAGTATATTCTTATTGCAATGGAAAAATTAGGGACAATTCCAAATTTATACGAATTAGATGAGGAAAATCTTAAAGGATATTTAGATGCAGTTAATTTTGCCTTGAGAGATATCTACAAACGTAGTTATTTTATTACAGGAAACATGGATCAAGACTTGAGAAAACAAAAAGTTAACGGTGTATTGCCACTTCTATATGTTTTCCTTCATCGTACCGGACACGAAATATATGATTTCGGTTATTATCGCCTCGAAAACGATGGTGTTAGTTTTACCAAAATAGACGAACCAACAAACTCTCTCGAAGTTTCCGAGTGTATTAAATTTAAAGTAAGAAAAGATGGTGACAACAAGCTTAAAAATGTAACATATTTTTATGCCGATATATCTAACGATGGATTTGCTAAAAACCCTGTTTTTCTACAATATTTGCAAAATCTTCGTCCCAATAATACTTTTATCAAATCCGCATCTTATTTAAGTCACTACGAAACATTCTCCGATATCAGAAATACTGTTCTCGATAAAGCCGATGCTGTTTTAGAAGACGATACAGGAATTCCATACAGATATTTCCTCGACGAATTTGACCACTACTTGTACGGTGTTTACGAAAAACCTATTGCAGATTTTAAATCTACTTATTTGTTCCAAAAAGACCTGGACGAAGAATACCAAAACACTGAAGTTAAACCCCTTGATTTCTCTCTTGGATATCACTGGAGAAGCGGAAATCAAAATTGGATGCTTTATGTGAGAACAAAAGATCCAAATACTGACAAAACCGAAAATATGGATCAAGAATAGTGATTCTTTAAAAAAACAAAAAGCAAGAACGAGACCTTTAGCGACTTAAAAACTAAATTCTCTTTTCTTGCTTTTTTTATTTAATTCACAAACTACTTTGCTAAAATTGTTTACTTTTTTTAAAGATATTGAAAAACGAAATTTTGGACTAGATTTATTTAGGGCAATTGCTATTGCTTTAGTAGTTTTTGGACATGGATTTAGCCTATTTAAATTAGAAAATCTCAATGTTTTTATCCAAATTGATGGAGTAGATTTGTTTTTCGTTTTAAGCGGTTTTTTAATTGGTAACATACTCTTAAAAATAAAGTCAAATTCTTTTAAACCCTTAATTGCAGAATGCAGAAACTTCCTAAAACGAAGATGGCTGCGCACACTACCAAATTACTTTTTATTCCTCATACTAAATATTTTTTTAGTCAAATTTGGAGTATATGATGGTTTGTTAAACATAAATACTCTCGCCTATTTTGCTTTCCTGCAAAACCTCTATATCCCTTTGGATTTAATGTTCTGGGAATCGTGGAGCTTGGCTGTGGAGGAATGGTTTTATTTGCTGTTTCCTGTATTATTGATTCTAATCTTCTCGATAAAGAAAATATTTAGGCTAAATTTCAATTCATACATTTCAATTTGTTTGCTAATGGTAGTTGTCCCGCTTTTGTTGAGGATTATCTTTGCCATAGACCTGCCAAAAGAAACTAATACAGATATTTATTTACGCAAAATAGTTATTTACAGACTAGATACTATTGCCTATGGCTTATTAACGGCATATTTATTTGTAAATTTTAAAGAACTTTTTTCCCGACATTCAAAATTGTTTCTAATAATAGGTTTTTTAGGACTTGTTTTGCTTCGTTTTCTGCCAATAGACGGAAGCAATTTTTTTAGAAACACATTTCATTATAGTTTGGTGTCTCTTTTTATTGCTTTCCTGATCCCATTTTTTTATGGAATAAAAAAGCCTAAGACTATTTTAAACAAATCAACAGTTTTCGTAAGTTTAATTTCATACTCAATGTATTTGGTTCATTTGCCGGTATTATATTTAATTAAAATTACATTTTCCGAGCTAGATGTTAAAATCCACGCACTAATAGTGTTTTTGGCATATCTGATAATTACAATAATAATTTCCGCAGCGGTCTATCTGTTGTGGGAGCGACCTTTTCTGAATTTGAGAGACAAAGCTAATCGCATGAACGGCGAATTACGGAGTAATCAGCGAAGCTAACCCCTCACGAAGTAATAATGTGGGCTAATAAATAAGATATAAAACACATATTATAGATACAAAAAGGCATTTTGTATAATTTTGGAATTTGTAAAAATCTACAGAACCAACTAATTATTAGACATTTACCCCCCCCTCTGATAGATAAGAAAAATGCTGTTTGTATAAAACAAACCCACCTTAACATTACTTTGATAAGAATAATTATATATTTGCTACCATAAGTAACAAAAAAAAGAAGAGCAGAAGGTTTGCACCCTCACGCCCTTGTTAATTATATTTAATATCAATTGCAACTTTAAATACAATTAAATTGTCTTTGGTAAACGAAGATTTAGATTACAGAAGCGAAATGGAAAACTATCTTGAACTGGAAAAGATTTTGCTTGATATTGAATTTGGACAAGCCGACTTAAACGAAGCTGTTACAAACAATTTTGAGTTAATCGATTTTATTGCAAATAATGAATCGTATGCAGGACAAGTTAGTGCTCAATTGTTATTACAAGAAGCAGGATTAGTAGAGTACAACGAGCTTATTAAACTACCCGAACCTGTTGTAATACCAAAAAATGCAGTTATCAACAACAAACCGGCACAAGCAGTTAAATACGATGACATTATAAATGTGTATCCAAATCCTGCAAGTGAAGTATTTTATGTTGAATATGCTTTGATAGGACAAAATTCTAACCCATCCCTACAAATCCTTAACCTAAATGGCTCAATTATCGAGAATATTAAGTTAAAGCAAAATGCAGGAATTTTTGTTTATAACAAGAAACTCGCTGCCGGAACTTACATTATTAAAGTTGGAAACAACTATACACAAAAAATAACTATTAACTAATTAAACTACGGGCTGTCTTGTGTTTGCAAGACAGCCTTTTTTTATGAATAGAATAATCAAAATATTATTAATATTGTTAATTACAAAATACAGCTTTTCGCAAGAAAATACTGTGTTCAATTACAATTACCCGTTAGAATGGAATTACAATAGTTTTACGTTGGTTTATGATGATAATACATATTTTTTTTCAGGTGGAATTGCATTTTCTCAAGAAGCCTGTCCATTTTGGCTGATTGGACATCACATAACAAAAATCAATAATCAGGGAATTAGAGATACAATCATCCTATTTGGGAAATGCGGTCAAAATATATACACTGGATATGGCAAATCAATGACAAAGCACCAAAATACAATTTCTGTTATCGGTGGCGAATACACGGATTCTTTGTGCAAAATATTTATGCTTAATTTGAATGAAAACATAGACACTACGAGTAATTTGTATTTTTTTAATGACACTACTACTAAAAGAGCATGGAGCATGCTAAGATTAGGTTTAAACAATTCTATAATCTGTGGACAAATAGACAGCACATATAACGAAGTATTAACACCTACTCCTAATACAACATACACAAAATCACTATTACTATCAGTAACCACTGACGGCGACATCCTTTGGTCAAGATCATATTCCTTCGGTGATATTTCGGATGGTTGTTGGTCGGCATTTTATCGAGTAATTCCGAGCTATGATAATGGCTATATTGCAATTGGCATTACTCATGATTTTGGAAACAGAAAAGCCCTTATTGTTAAAACAGACAGTATTGGAAATCAGCAGTGGTTTAGGACTTACGGAAATAGTTCATATCATAATCCCGGCTTCTCCGACATCATCCCCACCAGCGACTCCTGCTATATTGTTTGCGGTGCATACACTTACGGCGAAACTTTTGGCGGGCTATACCCTTACGATGGCTGGATTATTAAAATTGATAATAATGGAAATACAGTGTGGGATAGAAAGTATAGGGAACGAAGAGAGTCCCCCGGTGATTACAGAGATACAATATACTGTGAATTAAACTCGTTAATTGAATTGAACAATGGCAATTTGGTTGCAGTGGGAAAACAAAGAACAGAACCAGGATACTCAAATAGAACACCATTTGCTTACTATCTAAATGCATTTGGGGACACACTTTTCTCAAAGCACTATTTTCAATACGAAATTGGTCACCCATTTTACATTAACAAATGTGAGCCTCATACTATCGTCAAAACTAATGATAATGGTTGGGCAATTGGAGGTTGGGCAGAATTTATAGAATATGACGAAATAAATCAACAATGGTTAAACCCACAACGCATTTTCCTCATCAAAACCGACAGCCTTGGCAACGATACAATAATAAGCGACATTTCGCCTGTTGAGTCTAAACCGATTACAGAATTTAAACTTGAGTGCTATCCAAACCCTGCAAGCAGTGAGTTTTTTGTTGATTTGCCGCAAGGAATAGATAATGATATGCTGGAGATTTATTCTACAAATGGGAGTTTGGTTTTGCAGCAAAAAGTACAAACCGGAACCAACAATATAAACATTGCAAACCTGAGAACGGGCATGTATTTGCTCCGCTTAAAAGAAAGTGGACTGTATGGGAAGTTTGTGAAAGAGTGATGCTTCGGGCCTTCACACCCCTTGCATCCCTAAAGGGAAGCCGACGCACAATGCACAAGTGGGCAGGCTCCCTTTAGGGACAAGGGGCGCGGTGGCAAGAAAGGCAAAACAAAACTTGCTCTTCAAGGGGCGCGGTGGCAAGAGAGCAAAAGAAATCCAAAACTTGCCTTTCAAGGGGCGCGACGGCAAAGGCAAACAATTAAGTGTTAATTAAATATCAATTTAAATTGAAATATATGAAAAAGACATTTTTAGTTTTAGCATTGCTAAGCAGTTTAAATATTGCTTTTGCACAGAGTTTTTCAAATTATTTTTCGGGGTATTTTTATTCTATTTCACTAAAAACCAGTGGTGAATATGTTTTTATTGGAGGAACAAATAAAATAAATGTTTTCAAAACAGATGGTAGTTTTGTTGAAACAAAGTATGCAACAGGAAGTGTTACCTCAATAGCCAAAGCAGAAAGCGGCAAGATTTATTTTGGGGTAAGTAGTGGACAAATATTAGTTTATGATAACGGGAATTGGTCTGAAGTATTTCTAAATGATGAAATGACTTGTAGATATATTGCAGGAATTGCAATTGATCAAAATGATAATATTTGGATTACTACACATTGTTCTACATCAGAATTTTCCAGTATTTCTTCTTTCAATGGCGAAACTTGGCAAAACATAATCGGTTTCGGAGATACAATCACAATTCAATATGCAGATCAAATAATAATTGATTCGAACAATTATGTCTATGCAGGTTTTAATGCTTCTGGTGGCACAACCTGGTCATACGGGATAGTTCGAATCGGTGAAAATGATACAACAATTTACAATTATACAAATTCTAACTATCAAGTTGCATGTCGTCATTCATCTTTTCTCGATATGAACAACAATCCATGGTTTGGAGGCTGTTATAAAAGTATTTCATATTTCGACGGTGAGAACTGGACCATGGAAGCTAATGACGAAATTTTCCATGAAAATGACGCATTTTATGCGATAGGTCAGCAAAATAACTCATTTATGCTATTTGGAACTACTGCCGGGTTATACGTTCAGAACGAGAACTCTTGGGAAAAATTCACAACCGAAGACATGCTGCTGTTTGATGAAATTAGAGGAATAGGTACTGATGAGAATTCAAACATTTGGATAACAGCCAATAATAATGAAAACTATTTTCCTGTTGATTATCGTTACAGTTGTTTGACAAACTTCAATTATCAAAATTCAGTTAACTATTTTCCTAATACACACATTGGCAATCCTAGAAACATTAAGTTTATCGAATCAGATATTTATACATTTCAAAATTCTCCATTAAGTATTTTTGATGGTGAAAACTGGAATATTGACATTACCCAAAATGATTTTTTTAACCTTATTACCAACGACATATGTAAAGACAATTCCGGTAATCTATGGATTGGCACAAACAACGGTTTGTATAAAATTAACATTTCTCAACAGGTTGAACATATAACAGATATTAATGGTAATGCTGTAGCTAACATAAAAGCACTTGGTACACTAAATAATAAAATTTGGTTAGTTAGTTCCGACAATAAACTTTACAAGTCGGAAAATGGCACTTGGACACAAATTGAGATTCCGATTGGATATAGTTTAGCCCACACAACAAAAATGTTTATTCGTAGCGAAAATGAAATTTGGTTCACAATACTTGCTAACAGTGCAATAAAGTACGATACTAACGGTTGGCAAAGATTCAGTGAAGAACAAGGGTTTTTACCAAACCAATCAATTAATGATATCTGCTTCCATGGCGATAGCACTTGGTTTGCAACTCGATATGGCGCAGTGTTAATGCACAATGAAACTCTAAATTTTTACTGCAACGATTCAAGCTCTTTTTCAGGATACAGCAATTTACAAAGCGTTCATATTGATAAAACAGGACTACTATGGTTTGGAAACATGCAAGGAGCTATGACTTTTGATGGACAAAATATAAACTATCTACAACCTTCGAATTTGGCAGAGCCAATTTATACTATACGTGAAGATGATAACAATAATATCTGGTTTTGTGGTGGCAAGTCTTTATCGAAATATCATTACGAATATAACCGAATTGAAAACAATAAACTTACTGCATCTCATCTAAAATCTTACCCCAACCCTGCAACAAACAATCTCAATATTGAGTTGCCAAAAGAAATAATAAATGACATTGTGGAGATATATTCTACAACCGGCAGTTTGGTTTTGCAACAAAAAGTACAAACCGGAACAAACAATATAAACAT
>JAFGVU010000045.1 GCA_016937855.1 Bacteroidales bacterium
CAACTGTTGGAGTTCCAAGATCTACACCGCTAGCTGTACATTCGTCAGCGTCAGTATTAACTGCTACAGGAGCAGGACATACTATTGATGGGAGTTCGATATCAGTTACAACAACAAGTTGATCACAGGATACCGAATTACCTCCAAAATCAGTAACAGTCCATGTAATGGTTGTTGTTCCAAGTGGATAAGGATCAGTCAAAGCTAACATATCATCTCTAACACCTGTTACAGTGTTCACACCACAATTATCATTAACTATTGGAGTTCCAACAACAACATTTGTTGCTTCACAATTTCCGGCATCGCTGTTTACATCAACATCACCGGGACAAGTAATTGTTGGATCCACAAAATCCTGAATAACAACTGTAATATCGGCATTATCACAATTTGTTGGGTTTATTACTTCACAAATTTCATAAGATAAATAGTAAGTTCCAACAGCAAGACCGGCTGGGATATTTACATCTCCGTTAGCAGATATTGATGCACCAACTATTCCTCCGTCATTTGTAAGCGTTATAATTACATCGGCCGGGTTCACTGCTGCAGCGTCAAGCAAGTCGTTGTCAAGAACATTTCCGGCAACACCACCTAATTCGCAATCAACGGCAGACGAAGTATAATCATCATCAACAGCAGAAATGCTTGCATGAAGCACTGTTACAAAGACTTGAGCGTCATCACAATTAGAAGGATTTAAAACTTCACAAATTTGATAAGTCAAGTAATAGGTTCCGGCTGGAGTATTTGGTAATACATCAACAGTTCCATCAGGATTTAAAACAAGATATCCGTTATCTTCAGGAATTGTTTCGGTTAGAATCACTTCTGCAGGATTAACTGGGTTTCCATTTAGTAAATCATTGTCAAAAACGATTACAACAGCTGTTTCACCAGTATGACCATTTACATCATAAGCATAATCGTTATTTGCAATAATACTTGTTGCTGCAACAGTAATAATTACCAAAGCATCATCACAATTTGTTGGATTTAGAATCTCGCAAATCTCGTAAGTAAGTGTATATGTTCCAGCAGGCGTGCCAGGCGCAATATCAACCGAGCCATCAGGATTTAAAGTAAGGCTTCCGGTTGGGTCGGCAACTGTTTCTGCAAGAGTTACATCGGCAGGGTTAACAGGATCTCCACTTAATAAATCATTATCAAAAACATTTAGAATATTTGTCTGACCATCGTAACCATTTACTCCACCTTGAATATCATCGTTAGCGATAATTTCACCGGGAATTACATTTACAGTTACAATAGCGTCATCACAATTTGTTGGATTAAGTATTTCGCAGATTTCGTAGGTCAGAGTATAAGTTCCAGCTGGAGTTCCGGGAGCAACATCAACACTACCATCAGGATTTAAAGTAAGAGTTCCGGTTGGGTCTGTAACTGTCTCTGTAAGAGTTACATCCGCAGGATTAACAGAATCTCCATTTAACAAATCGTTTTCAAATACATTTAGTACGCCAACAACACCAGCCGTTCCGTCAACATCGTTAGCAGTATCATCATTTGCAATAATTGATGTTGCAATAACAGTTATAATAACTTGAGCATCATCACAATTTGTTGGATTGAGGATTTCACAAATTTCGTAAGTTAATGTATATGTGCCAGCTGGAGTTCTGGGAGCAACATCAACACTACCATCAGGATTTAAAGTAAGAGTTCCGGTTGGATCTGCAACTGTCTCTGTTAAAGTTACATCTGATGGATCAACTGGATTTCCGTTTAATAAATCATTGTCAAAAACATTTAATACACTTATGTGCCCATCAAAGCCATTAACACCACCTGCGATATCATCGTTTGCAATAATCTCAGGAGCTTCAACAGTAATTGTAACGATAGCATCATCACAATTTGTTGGATTAGCAATTTCACAAATTTGGTAAGTCAATGTATAAGTTCCAGCAGGAGTATTTGGTGCTAAATCAACGGATCCGTCAGAATTTAAAGTAAGGCTTCCGGTTGGGTCAGCAACTGTCTCTGTTAGAATTAAATCAGCAGGGACTACCAACGAACCATTTAATAAATCATTATCAAAAACATTAAGAATATTTACAGCACCATCAAATCCGTTAATCGGACCGGCAGCATCGTCATTCGCAATAATAACATTTATAGGGTCGGTATTTTCATCGTCCTCATTATTATCATTATCAGGATCAAACTGATCCATATCTGTAATAGTTGATACATTAAGATAATTTCCACCAGGCACATTTACAGTTGCAGTAATTGTAAGAACCTCATTTCCGGGGAAAGTTACAGTTCCAACTTCCCACAATCCTGTTCCAGAATCGAATGTTCCTGTTGTAACAGTGTGCGAAACGTAAGTATATCCGGTTGGGAGTTGATCAACAACCTCAACATTTGTTGCTTCGCTTGGACCGTTATTAGTTAAAGTAATTGTAAAAGTTACATCATCACCAACATAAGGAGTGCTATTGTTTACAGTTTTATTAATACTCAAATCAGCTTGAGCCTGAATCGGAGTAACAAAAGTTGATTCATCATTACTTGGATCAGGGTCTGTAACATCATCACTGTGAATGTATGCGGTATTCACTAGATTTCCGGTAGCTTCGGGAACAACCGAGCCTCTAATTACAAGCACACATCTACCACCGGCGATAATAGTTCCGAGATTTCCAGTTCCAGTCCAGCTTCCATAATTAGCCTGACATCTTGATCCTTCCCAATCAATTACAAAACCGGGAAGAATATCATCAATAATTACATTTGTTGCATCACTAGGTCCGTCATTCCAATAAAATAATACATAATAAATATCATCCCCCGCAGTAATTTCAACAGGATTTATGACTATATCATTTGGATTCCCAAAAATTTGCGCTTCGGTTAATGGCAGAATAGATGGATCTATTTGAATTTTAACAATGTTTAAATCAGCGACAACTTCAACAACAGTAATAACAGTAGATGTATTATTTGTCAAGTCAGAATCCGGGGTATTTGTTTCAACCGTAGCAGTATTTATAACATTTCCGGTATGGCTTGCAATAACAGTTCCTCTGATTAAAATTTCAAAATTTGCCAATGGCGCCATGTCCCCAATTGTGTAATCGCCTGTCCATGGCAACCAAGTTGCACCAGCATCATCGGAATACTCAGCATTTAGGATTATGGCAGAATTTATAACATCATGAATATGAACATTTAATGCATCGAAAGTATTGCTATTATTTGTTGCAGTAATAGAATATTGAATTTGTGTTCCGGCAACAACTGTAGCAGGTCCTGACTTTAAAATTGACACATCAGCATCATCATTTAGAGGAGTGTTAATTGTCTCTTCGTTATTTGTTGGATCCGGATCTGGATCAGAAGATGTAACAGAAGCCGTATTTGGTATTGGGTCAACATTTGGAGCAGGAGACATGTCTATAACTGTTCCTCTGATTAAAAGAGTAAAAATATCACCATCATTCATATCACCCACATTTAAACTTCCTGTCCAAGGACTTAACCAAGTTCCACCGCCATTAACCGAGTATTCGACACTAGAAATAATTGTAGGGTCTATATTATCGGTAATTATTACATCTGTTGCCACAGAAGGACCAAGGTTTGTAACAACAATTTCATAAACTATCTGACCACCAATTACAACGGGAGACGTTAATGCTCTTTTCGACAACTCAAGATCGGCAGAAGATAAAATATTTGTAACAACTGTTGATTCGTTATTTGACAAATCAGGGTCGGTAGTTAAAACGCTATAAATTGTTCCGGTGTTCACCAATGTTCCGGTAGCAGCCGGGTCAACATCACCACGAATCATTACGTAGTTAACTCCCGGATAAAGGAATTCGCCTAGATATCTTGTCCCGCCCCATGCAAACCATGAATTTCCAAAGTTAAGCGAATATTCAGGATTTAAAATTTCGGCAGGAATAATATCCTCAATTGTTGATTGAAGCGAATTGTCAGGTCCAAAATTTTCAACCATTAAAAAATAATATATTTGCGTTCCGGCAGTAATTACTGAAGGGAATACTTCGATCAATTGCGTTGGATCTCCAACCGGCAAATTAGAAGGATCTATATGAGTTTTTACTATCGAAACATCCGAAGTTTTAATTACCTCAATTGTTACAATTGCATCGTCGCAATTTGTTGGATTCAGGATTTCGCAAATCTGATAAGTTAGTGAGTAAGTTCCACCTGGTGTAAATGGAGCAACATCAACTGAGCCATCAGGATTTAAGGTAAGCGTTCCGGTTGGATCTGCAACAGTTTCTGTTAAAGTAACATCAATAGGGTTAACAGGATTGCCATTTAATAAGTCATTGTCAAACACATTTAACACATTTGTTTGACCAGTCGAACCATTTACACCTGTTGCCGAATCATCATTGGCGATAATTTCTGGGGCTTCTACTGTAATTGTTACCGTTGCCTGGTCGCAGTTTGTTGGATTTGCAATTTCACATATTTGATAAACCAAATAATATGTTCCTGCCGGTGTTCCCGGAGCAACAACAACATCTGTTCCAACGAGGCTGATATTTGGATCGGTTGAACTAATAAAAGTTAAATCAACATCTGCGGGATCAACCGGACTTCCGTTAAGTAAGTCGTTCGATAAAACATTTGTTACCGCAGTTCCACCTGTCATTCCGTTTATTGTACCTGCATCGTCAACTGCAATTATTTCAAGTGCATTATTTACAGTAATTGAAGCAGTTTCTGAACATCCTTCTGAATCAGTTACAACAATATTGTAGTTTCCTGCTGGCAAATTATCAAAAACATTAGAAACTTGAGGTGTTCCTCCGTTAAGACTATATGTAAATGGAGGAGTACCACCGCTTGCAGTAACTGTAATTTCACCCGTTGAACCATTGTAAAAATCTATTTCGGCAGTAACAGCTAAACCAACAACTATTGCAGGCATAACAGTTACGGTAACTTCGGCACAAGTTGAAACTCCACAAGAGTTTTCCCATGCAGCATAATAAGTTGTTGTAACCGATGGCGCTGCAATACTTAAATTATTTCCTGTTCCAATCAAAGTTCCTTCACAAGAGCCGGTGTACCAATTTAGCACATCGCCCAAACCGCCTGTTGCTGAAAGAACAATATTTCCGGTAGCGTTAAAACAAACCGAAGAAACATCAGAAGATGCTACGCTTGGAGCCTCTGGTAAAGGATTAACTATTACTTGAATCGGAACTTTGTTAGGACTAATACACGAACCCGATAATCCTTCAGCAACATAGTAAGTATATGTCCCCACTACAGAAGTGGATGGAGTAATTGATGTTTGCGGAACTCCTGCAAGACTAGTATAATAATATAAAGTGTATGAAGGATCACTTGCAGTGGCAGTTAATGGAACTGCAACATCGTTCTGACAATATGTTACAGGACTGGCTGCTATTGGAGTACTTGTTAAATCAAGAACCTCTATTGTAAACTCAAAATAGCAGCTAGTTGACCCGGGAGGAACAGCATAATATGTGCTAACGCCCGGAGTTGCAGGAAAAGGATTCGAAATTGTATATTCAGTTGTTGATCCTGTAATAGGATATTGATTGTAATATCTTGAACCGGCAGGGAAATGACCAGAAACTTCTGTTATCGCAATTGAACCACTTACATTACACTCTAAAAACTCTAGAACAGTTGGGGTTGCGACACAGTTTGCTGTAACAAAAGCCGATTCGTCAATTGCAAATCTAAAAGGTTCTATGATAGGCTCTCCAGCACAAATTCCAGACATTTCATAACCCTGCATTGTACTATGATTGTCAAAAACAGTTCCGCTAATCTGACCAATACCGTTCATGTGACCATGTATTAATATTTCTGCATCACAATTTGTATTTGATAATATTGTACAATCTTCGGTAACTTTCACTTTAAAAGTTAATAGTCCAAGTAAATCATTTGGATCAGCAGGCATTGGTAAAGTTCCTATTTCCCAAACAATTGAACCATTAGCTCCTAAAGAAGGATCGAAATACAAGTCGTTTGGACTTGGATCGGGAGTAAAAAATATTTGATTATTACTACTCACATAAGATGCAGCGAAAGGAATTGGAACAACAAGCTCGGCATTATCTATAGGCTCTGTTCCTTTATTGCGGACTTCGATTGATATTTCTATCTCCTGACCGGGTTCTGCTACTAATGGATCGCCGGGTATGTATGGAACACCATTAATACTAAGTACAGAATTTTGTGCTTCTGGAGTTGGAATATATGCATCAACAGACATTGCCAGCATAAAAATTACATAAGTATCTTGGGTACTTCCATAACGGAAAGAGGTTGATGTTTGATTATTCGTTATAACTGAATTACCTGCATTTGGCACATCAAACATCGAAATATCCAAACCTGTATTATTTAGAATATTAGGGTTTCTTGAGTTGCCTCCGGTAAAAATAGAACTATTAAAAAAGTTATTGTCGGAGTTCCCTGCGTGACTTAAATCAATCCAGTTTGCATCAGAATGATCTCGAATCTGAAAATAATCGCCTGAAATATTGCGATCACCTTCACCAGCCACAAGACCAAGTTTTAGATTAACATCACCTGCCTGAACAGTATTGAAGCCGGAAACAGGAATTGTAAAATCGGCAGTTACCGAACCAGCTACATAGGCGTGTCCATCAAAAATTGTAACATCTCTCCAATTCATCTTAGAATTTTCGTAAATTACAACCATGGCCCAACCTCCATAATAACCTGTTCCACCGCCATTACCCTCTCTTAATGCAACATTAGCAACTAAGTATTCACCAACACCATATTGACGAACATAATCAGTGACTTCGGCATACGCTGAATACATCTGTCCGTGTTCGGTAACAGGATAATAAATATCATTTGCATTAGCAGTAACTGTTGTATAAGCACCGGCTCCAGGCCCTCTTAATAAGACTTCACGTTTATTAAAATCAACGGTTACACTACCTTTGGTAACAGAAAATTCCAAGGGACTGTCCCCACCATTGTGCGAGCGTCCTGTCCAATATAATCCGGCATAAACTATGTCTGAACATTCTGGAATAGCTCCGTTTTCCGACGAAAACTGCAAACTTGATGATGATGAGTTTAAAGTTGATGCATCTGAATCGACATCAACATATTCCATACTGTTATTATTGGACGTATTATCGCCATAATTAACTAAGGTCAGATTTGTGTTCCCAATTAATGTAAAGTCTCCCTTAACATTGTAAATATATTTACCGGGAGTATATTGTGAACTGCGTTGTGTAAACGGCTTAATTACCTGTGCGTTTATAAACGAAAAAAATACTGACAATAAAATTATCGTAAGTAAAGATTTTTTCATGACTACTTTATTTATAAGTTTAGTAATATTGTTTTTCATGCTCTATGTTTTTATGGTTATTGTGGTATTGATACCAAATAGTATATTGGAATATCGTTCTTGTTTTGTGGTGCTATTAGCTTTTGTATTTGTGATGGTGTACAATTAAAATCACATTGAAAGACAATTGCTTTAAGATTCGACAAACTAGATATTTTAGACAAATCTAGGGTCGCTGGTTGGTCTGCCTGATTGTAAATAACTCGAATAAGCTCAATGCTGTTTAGATTAAAACTCTTTTCACTTACCAAATTAAGATTAGACACATTTATCTCTAAAACCCTGTTTTCCGAATTAGAATCGGAAGAAACAGATTTCTCAGCACTGATTAAAAGACTCGAATGATTATCATAATATAAACTGTATAAATCTGATGAACCTGATCTCATGTCTTTCTCAGCAACAGGTTTAATTGTTTCAAAATTTGTAACTGTTTGTCCAAAGGAGTTTAAGGTCATAAATACTAGTATGACAATAAATGTAAAAGACTTTAATTTATTAAGCCTTAGGTTTTTATAATAATTGTTTTTCATATGCTTACTTTTTTAATTAGATTGGTTCTAAATAATTTTACCCTCACACACAAAACAGATAATAATAAAACTTGTTTAGACAAATTCTAAATAAATTTGCATTATTTTTAACTCAAACCATCATGTTGCTGATTTACAGGCACTTATGTGTTTTGTAATTTGGAACAATCTGCTACAAAACACATTTTTGGAACATAAAAAAACAGAGCTTTAAGCTCTGCTAAAATAATATTTACAAAATTTGTGCTTAAGATCTGACAATCTTAAAAGAAAAAGTTAAAGTGAAATATATTATTCTTTAACCTCAATATTTACAGCTGCGGTTTGATAAATTCCTGCACAAATTGCACCGGCGGATGTAGTTTGCTGAGCAGTTGTTTCGTTACGTCTTCTTAAGTAAACAGTATTTGTTCCAACGCTCAACTTACTTGTTTGTGTTGCAGGAATAACAATAGAAGTCGCTCCCGAAGTATTTTGATAAACATTTATCTCATCTTGCTCCATTTGACCATTAATATATGCATAAACGCCTTCGCCATTTGCAAGAGCTTCACCTGTAAAAAACAATTCGAATGAGCTCCCTTTGACAATAGTATCAAGTGTCTCAGGCAAACCTATTCCCTTAATATAAGCCATATTCTCGAAAGAATTACCTTCGGTATCAGTAAAAACAAATGTTCCAGTGTCAACCATACCGGTATATTGCTTTTCATAATAAGCCAATGCTTCTTTAAACCCCAGTAAATCCTGATTACATGAAACATTACTTGGATCTGCTAATTGCAATTTTGTGCCTGTAATACTTCCAAAAAAGAATGATGCTCTGGCATAAGTAATGTCGGCAGATTCTTCATAAACCATTTCGTAAACGGCATAAATTCTATCCTGATTAACATCAGAACTACTTTCGCGTTCGCAAGCACTAAATATGTACAATGCTGAAATAAATAAAAATAAAATTAAAGTAAGTTTTTTCATAGTTTTTTGCTTTATGATTTTTACAAAAATACGAATTTCAGAAATATGATTGAATAAATCTTGGCTTATTATTTAAATCTTTAATAATATTGGTTGAATTAAATCCATGTTTTTTACACAAATTCGAGATTTCTTCAGGGAATTTTTCATTTATTTCCAGCCATAAGACTCCGTCATCATTTAGCATTTGGGCAGCTCTATTTACAATTGATTCGTAATATATAAAAGGGCTGTCATCTTTCACAAATAAAGCAATTTCCGGTTCAAAATCGAGAACATTTTTGTGCATAAGAGTTTTCTCCGACTCGGTAACGTAAGGAGGATTACTAATTATTACATCCAGCTTTTCTACAATGGGAATATTCTTATCAGATAAAATATCGAATTCGAAAAAATCAATATCAACAATATGATTTGTTGCATTTTTTTTTGCAACATTTAATGCTTTTTGAAAAATATCCAGTGCAAACACTTCTGATTGAGGAAAAGCTAGTTTTAAGCAAATTGGAATACATCCGGAACCAGTTCCAATATCGAGAATTCTTAAATTCGAATCAGAGTTTCCTTTAATAATAGAATCCACCAAAATTTCTGTTTCCTGTCGTGGGATTAGTACATTTTCATCGACATAAAACTTGTGATTATAAAACCAAGCAGTATGAGTTACATATTGAACCGGCTCACCATTCTCCAGCCTAAGACGTCCTGTTTCAAGCAAATCAAAATCTTGTTCAGACAAGAGTTCGGTTCTCTTTAGAAGAAACTCGGTTCTGTTAAAACCTAAAAGCTCGCAAACAAAAAATTCGGCAATTGAACCAGCCTCCTGCTCGGAATATAATTTCGACAGACAGGTCTCCAATTGTTTAATATAGTTCTTTAAAGTAATCATAAATCCTAGGACAAATATAGCAAGGATATCACAAGCTTTTCATAAGTTTATATTTTTGGCATCGTATTTGAAAACGGTTAATCGGTAACTTTTTGAAAATGTCTGAATTTTTCTCCGGTGGTCATGCCCAACAGATTACCGGAGTTTTTTTTATCTGATAACCTCAATCTGACCATTTTTAAACACTTTTACAATATCTGAGCTTTTGGCAGTACTAAGTTCATTTAGTTGCAATGGTACAATATAGTCAACAGCCATTTTAATTTCATTATCAATATCAAAAAAGCCTAATGGAGGCTTTTTCCCTGCAACGTTGGCTGAGGTTGACACTATTGGCTTTCCATACTCACCAATAAGCTGTTGGCAAAACTCACATTTCGCGACCCTAATACCAATAGTTCCATCAGCAGCAATCAGACTTTTTGACAAGTTCTTTGCCTTTGGGTAAATAATCGTAAGAGGTCTTGTTGAAGCGTCTATTAGTTGATATGCAACATCGGGAATAAACTCAACATAATTCTTTAACATTTCTATGCTATCAACCAAAACTAGCATGCTTTTGCTTTCCGATCGCTGTTTTATGGCATAGATAGAAGCTATTGCTTGGGCGTTGTTTGGATCACAGCCTAAACCCCAAATAGTATCGGTCGGATATAAAACAACACCACCCGAGTTAAGCACTTTAATTGTTTCAGCAATTATTTCTTTCATAAAGAATTATAAAAATTATTTAGTTTATTACTAACAGTTTCCCTGTCAAATAGTTTATATCTTTGTTTTCCTTCTCTAATTAAGTTTTGTGCAAGTTCGGGGCTATCCAAAACAGATCTTATGGCAATTCCAATACTTTTTGAGTTTAAAGCTTCGACTTGTATTGCAGCATCTCCTCCTATTTCTGCCGGGCTTCCTGTATTTGAAGTTATAACAGGCACACCAGAGCTAAAAGCCTCAATTATGGGTATTCCAAATCCTTCGTAAAGAGAAGGGTAAATAAACAACTTACTATTTTGATAAATAGCTGCCAATTCTTCGGTACTTACATTGCTTAAAAAATGTACACTCTCGTTCATTTTATGAGTATCAATATATTCTTTAAGCTCCTTATAATACGATGTTTTCCGCCCCACAAATACAATATCTGTTTTAATGTTAAAATAATAAACTGCCTTAAGTATATTTAGTGCGTTTTTTCTCACCTCCAATGTACCGACATTAAGAATGTAATTGTTTTTAAGATTATATTTTTCAAGCACATTTTTAGCTGTTGTTTCTTCGACAGGTTTGGTAAAAATCTGATTACACGATTGATAAATCACAACAATTCTGTCATTTTCAATTCCAAAATGCTTAATTATATCACTTTTTGTTTGCTCACTTGTTGCTATTATTTTATCTGCTGATTTACAGGAGTGTAGAAACTTTTTGTGATATATTTTTCTGTCAATAAAAGGATAAAGCTCTGGTATTTCAAGAAAAATTAGGTCGTGGATAGTAACAACTTTTTTCAATTTGAGTTTTTCAATTCCAAATGGCAGTTCATTGCTTAATCCGTGGTAAATATCTAGATTTCTTTTTTCGATATCCTTAACAATTGAGAAAGATCGCCAATAGGACTTTCCGGGTTTTGTTTTTGCTTTAGGAAACTCTACATTTTTAAGATATTTTTTTTCGAGTAATTCAGTACTTCTTTCGGGGCTATAAAGCACATATTGGTCTTTGGGAAAATACTCATGAAGCGACCTGATAACATCGCGACTGTAGTTGCCCAAACCACTTCTATTTATAAATGCTCTTTTAGCGTCGAAACCTATGATCATATTCTAGTTCGGCACTTCGACTCCGCTAAGTGACCTCACATAACGAAGTTCGGAGTTTTAAGTTAATATATATTTACACAGCCACATCATTATCCCTCAACGCATCGTTAAGAGATGTTTTTTTATCTGTTGACTCTTTCCTTTTACCAATAATAAATGCACAAGGAACTTGAAATTCACCGGCAGGGAATTTTTTTGGTACAGTACCCGGTATTACTACTGATCGTTCTGGCACAAAACCTTTGTTCTCAATTGGAGTTTCTCCTGAAATATCAATAATTTTTGTTGATGCTGTAATTACAACATTTGCACCAAGCACAGCCTCTTCCCCAATTCTTACACCTTCAACAATTATGCATCTGGAACCGATAAAACAATTGTCTTCAATTATTACTGGAGCAGCTTGTACGGGCTCTAAAACTCCGCCAATTCCTACGCCACCTGAAAGGTGTACATTTTTACCTATTTGCGCACACGAACCTACAGTTGCCCATGTATCAACCATTGTTCCAGAATCTACATAAGCACCAATGTTTACATACGACGGCATCATGATTACTCCTGACGCTAAATATGAACCATGTCGGGCAACTGCATGAGGAACAACCCTTACGCCAAGTTTATCATAACCGCTTTTCAAAGGTATTTTATCGTGATACTCAAATATCCCAACTTCGCTTTTCTCCATTTTCTGAATTGGAAAGTACAAAATGACGGCTTTCTTTACCCAATCATTAACTTTCCAACCTTCTGAAGTCTTTTCCGCTACTCGTATTTTTCCTAAATCAAGCAGGCTAATTACCTCACGGATAGCTTTTTGAGTATTCTCTTCTTTTAACAACTCGCGATTATCCCAAGCAGTTTCAATAATGTTTTTAATCTGTTTAAGCATGGCAACAATTTATAAAATTCAAAATTAGCAAATAGATTTGAAGAAATAGAATATTCAGAAAGATTTTGCTAGGACTTAATCCATTTTTTTCTTAGCAATAACTATCATCTCTTCTCCATATTTTAGACAGGACATCGTTTTGTAGATTATATCGTGAGCCAGTAAACCAATCCAAATTACAAATTTTGGAACTTTTGTTATTTTATTAAAAAAATTCTGACGTTCTGAATTTGATATTGCTTGTTGTGAGGTTTCGGTTTCCTTCTTTTTACGACCTTTTAACCAAGGCAACACAGTAAACATAAGGAATAATTTTAACTCATAGCTAGATTTAATTTTAATTATTTCGAAACCTTCTTTTTCGAGGAGATATTTGATGCTTTCTTTTGAAAAATAATTGATGTGCTCTATCGACATCATGCTCCAGTTCTGTTTTTGCTTTTTTGCAACTTTACTATCTATCTGAGGAACTTGAAAAATAAAATATCCATCGTCTTTTAATATTGTGCGAGCACGACGAACCACTTCTGCGGGTTTTTCGATATGCTCTAGAACATCCCACATAGTAACAACATCCCAATTTTTTTCTGGAAGACTTAGATTAAAAAAGTTGTCGTGAACAACGTCAAGATTTAAGTCGTTTGCAGCATAATAATGCATTAACTCAGAGATTTCTACACCTGATACATCAAACCCCATAAGTTTCGCGGTGTACAAAAAATGTCCCCATCCAACGCCAATATCATACAACTTGCCCTTCTTAACGAATTTTCGAATTAGTTTAATCCTAAGTTTATGACGACGAATTTTTATGTAGTTATTTCCTTGCCTGACAGACTTTAAAACCTCTTCGTCTCGGTAATCTTCATAGGGAATGCTTTCGCGATAAAATTGCGGAATAAAAACAAATTTGCAATTCTGACATTCACAAACTTTAAAGTCGTTTCTTTCAAATTTTAATAAAAATGCTTGCGGATCATTATTCCCACATACTTCACAATTTATGTTTTCACGATAACTCATACTCGTCGGCAAATATACTAAACAAAAATGTCAATACAAACATAAAAACATTATCGGATTTTCTAATGATGTCAAATTAACTAATCGTTATTAAACCCTGCAACAATTGCAAAATGGTCAGAATCTGAGGTTTTAATAATTTCATGTGAAACACAATCGAATTTTTTGTCGAAGAGAATATAGTCAATTCTTTGTTTAATGTTAAAGTTGTCCCAAGTGTAACCGGGATATTTCCCCTTTGATACATAGGTGTCTTTTAATCCTTTGGCAACAGTAAAATAAGTGTAGGTTAATGGACCATCATTAAAGTCGCCACAAACAAAAACAGGATAACTGCAAGAGTCTATTGATGATCTTACCATTTCGGCTTGATGTGCTCTGGTTTTTAAAGATGACAGGTACTTTTTTAATACAATTTTTATTTTCGTATTATCATCAGATTCTGCAAATTCTTCTATCAGAGTATAATCGTTTTGATTTAGTTGTATTGACTGTAAATGAACATTAAAGACACGCACAGTATCACTATTAATAACTATATCGCTATAGATATAACCATTAAATGACTGATCAAACTTTTTAGCATACTCATTAATTATTGGAAATTTAGATATTGTTACCAATCCAAAATTTTGTCCGCCGACAGCAGTAGCCATTGCAACTTGATGTATATCTTCTGCTCCAATTTTTTGCATTATTGGTGATAATGTAATAAAATTTTGATTACTATTATTCCAATATGCTTCTTGCAAACATAAAATATCTGGGTTTTCATGCTCTATCGAGGAAATAATATTATTCTTTATTTGTTGATTATTATCCCAATTATAAAACCCAAAAACCATAACGTTATACGACATAATCTTAAAATCAGCGGAAGTATCGGAGGTGCTAAACAAAGTCGAAAACGGAAACACAAGACTGATAAACTTTATACCGGCTAATACTGTAACAAAAGAAATAAATGAATATTTCCATTTTAATATTAACCAGATTATTGCAAAAAACAGATTTAGTACTGTTAGCCCAACATAAATAAAAGGCAGAAGCGCTACAGCTATAGTTTTTTCCGGAGAAATGTAAACAGAGAAATAAGTTAAAACAAGAAGAATGGCAACAATAATATTAACTGTCAATAATATAATTCTAATTGTTTTCAAATTATTTTTTATTACTCATGTTAAACAATTTTTCCTTTTCACTTTTTGATAAACTTGAGTACCCGGATTGAGCAATTTTTTCCAGAATTTTATCAATTTCGTCCTGTTCAGCCTTCTTTCTAGCATTATATTCCATATCGTTTTCGGGGCGATTTGGCTTGGTTTTCTTTTTATTGCGATAAGTTATTTTCATGTCCTTCGAAGGCTTAAAGAACTCTTTAATCCCATATAAAAACCTTGATAACCAAATAGTTATATCTGTTCCTTTTCGATAGTTAATAACAAATAAATAACCCAAAAAAGCTCCGCCCAAGTGAGCAATATGTCCTCCGGCATTGTCTATTGGAATACTTATTAAATCGATTACGATTATTCCGATTGCGAGATATTTTAATTTCACCTTACCAAAAAATAGCATATATACTTGCTGGTTGGGAACCAATGTTGCAACAGCAATAACAATTGCCATAACAGAAGCAGACGCACCCAAAGCTACTGAGAAAAGTGCATCAAAAGAAAAAGCTGGTATTAAATTAAATGCTGTAATATAAAAAATTGCTCCGGAAATTCCTCCCAAAATATAAACGCCTAACATTTGGCGTTGCGACAAAAATTGCAAAAAAAGTTTACCAAACCAAAAAAACACTAATAGGTTAAAAAGGATATGAAAAAAATTTGAATGAGTAAACATGTATGTTACAATTGTCCACGGGCGAACCAAAAGAGAATCTATATCAGCAGGCACAGCAAGCCACGGAACAATGTCAAAAAAGTCTGAGCCTGACAAAAAGCCAAGTATTTTAAACACCATAATTATCCCGAAAACAATTAAGTTTAAATAGATAAGTGTGTTAAAATTGTTACGACCTTTGAGGCTATATTTTATTTCGTCGATAAAACTCATGTTAATCCCACCTGTTAAACTGTTTTTTCTTCCAAAGCAAAATAAAAATTAAACCAAACAGCATCCCTCCAAGATGGGCAAAGTGAGCAACATTATCTCCACTTCTGTTAGCAAATCCCATATATATCTCTATCGCGGTAAAAATCATCACTAAGTATTTTGCTTTGATTGGAATTGCAAAATATACATAAAGTAAAACGTTTGGAAACATCATTCCGAAGGCAAGTAACAAACCATAAACTGCTCCGGATGCACCAACTGTTGGGGTATTAATCATTAAATTTAAATCGCGCATTTGCGGATCGACATAATTTTTACCACTCATTAAAATGTTTCCACCTTCGTTTAACACAGTCTGCACTTGTTCGGTTGCCATTTGGTTTATAAGTGCATTTATCTCCAAATGCATAACTCCAAGATGTAAAGCAGCTGCGCCAAGTCCGGTTACAAAGTAATAAATAAAAAACCTTTTTTGTCCCCACACATCTTCGAGTATCTTACCAAACATATATAAGGCAAACATATTAAAAAACAAATGCCAAAAGTCGCCATGCATAAACATATGCGAGATTAGTTGAATAGGTTTAAAAAACTCTGATTTCGGACTATAAACAGCTAGGAAAAGCTGTAATTCCGGAAACACCATTGTTAACAAAAACAAGGCAACATTAATAATCAGCAATGTTTTTACCACCGGAGGCAAATCTAAAAATCCTTTTCTTTGATAATACATTAATTCAGTTTCCTTTCAATTTCGTCTATACTAATTATTTCGAGTATTTTTTTCCCATCGGCAGTATGATTATGATTAGCACACGACATTAATCTATAAAACAAATCCTGCATCTCTTCTTCGTGCAGATGCTTTCCGATTTTAAAAGCAGCAGTTTTGGCAAGAGATAGAGCAATTTTTTCGTGTAAAACCATTTCTGCACTTGCCGATATTTCTCCCAAAACATAAACCATTTGTTCTAGTGTCTTTTGTGGGTCAATATCAGTCAAATCGCCCGGAACACCTCTGATTTCAAATTTATCACTCCCCATCATAACAATTTCAAAACCAATATTGTTTAGCTCACTCAACACTTCGACAAGAATCGCTCTATCAGAAGGAGCTGGCTGAAAAACAACAGGAAAAAGAGTTTTTTGCACAACCCCTTTGCGCGTTTCGAGTAGTTTTAAGAATTTTTCGTACAAAATTTGCTCATGAGCACGTTTTTGATTAATTAAAATCAATCCTGATTTACCCGAAGTTAAAATATATTTGTTCTTTAGTTGAAAAAATATGTTGCGCTCTTCATTTTTAACACTTTGCTGATCAAGCAAGCTTGTTTGGGTAGGTATATTTTCCTGAGGTAAATAGAAATCGTCGGGAGTTTGGCTTTTGTTTGTCGTATATACACTCTCCCAATTTTCAGGAATTTTATTTCTTTGATATTTTGGAGTACTGCTTTGTTCAAAGGGGTTATAATCAGGATTTATCGGGATATTTGGAGCCTTAAAACTGGTTTTAGATGTAAAATGTGCATCGCGTGTAATGTTTTCCTCAAACTCCAAACTCGGCACAATGTTAAACTTGCCCAACGACTCTTTTACGGCGGCATTTAAAATTTGAAAAATTGCTTGCTCGTCCTCGAACTTAATCTCAGTTTTAGTTGGATGAATATTTATATCAATATTTGCAGGATCGACATCCAGATAAATAAAAAATGTGGGGTGTTCTCCTTCTGGAATAAGCTTGTTGTATGCCATCGAAATTGCTTTTCGAAAGTATGGATGATACATATACCGATTATTGACAAAGAAAAACTGCTCGCCGGTAGATTTTTTTGACCTTTCCGGCTTCGCAATAAAGCCCGACACATTAACTATTGAAGTATCGGTATTGATACTGATTAAATTTTGATTAAGATTTTTTCCAAATACAGTTACAATTCTTTGTCTTAGGTTTTCGGGCTTAATCTGAAAAACAGGATTGCCATCAGACACAAATGTAAAAGATATTTCTGGGTTGGTAAGTATTATTCGATGAAGTTCGTTTAAAATGTGCCTATATTCAGCTCTATCAGATTTTAAGAATTTTCGCCTTGCTGGCACATTATAAAACAGGTTTTTGATCAAGAAATTTGTTCCTACTGGGCAAGCAGTAGGTTCTTGAGATATTATTTCGGAGCCGGATATGCAAATATGAGTTCCAACACTTGAAGTCTCTGTTTTTGTTTTGACCTCTACCGAAGCAATTGCTGCAATCGAAGCCAAAGCTTCGCCACGAAACCCCATTGTTTTTATGGCAAATAGATCTTCGGCTTTGGATATTTTTGATGTTGCATGGCGTTCAAAACACATTCTGGCATCAGTTTGCGACATACCACAACCATTATCTATAATCTGTATAAATGTTTTTCCGGCATCTTTAACCTGTATCTGTATTTCGGTTGCACCTGCATCAATAGAATTTTCGACGAGCTCTTTAATTACAGAAGCCGGTCGCTGAATAACCTCACCGGCAGCAATTTGGTTTGCAACGGCATCGGATAGTAATTTGATCAAGTCTGACATTATTTGCTAAAAAATTTAATTAAAGGCGTTAAGTCAACTACTAATAAAATGTATGCCATAAAGAATAAAACTGCCATAATGACAAAAAGTCTTATTGTTGAGCTTCGACTTCGATATGCTTTTCGCGGCATTTTTGGACGAAAACTGCCTTTAATTGTACTCCCGGGTTTGTACCCATCTTCATTGCTGTCAACTTGTGCTTTGCCTCTCATTTCACGTAATTCTTTACGTCGCTCATCTCTATCCTCCTTGTCTGGATCGTAAAAACGAGGTTTATAATCGAAAACGTTATATTGTGGTAATTTAAAAAAACTTCCTACACCCATAATTAAATTTTTTACAAAAGTATCAATTTTTTAGTACTGTTCTTAGACTTAATAACACTATTTTATTGCTTTTATTTTTATTCCGTAATTATTTATTGTCCCTTTTTACGAAAAACTGAAAGATCTTTTTTAGCATGTCGCTTGTCTCAGGGGAATATCCAGCTATTAAAAGAGGAAGGATATAGATTATTGATATGATGGCACTTCTAACGAACAAATCAATTATTAGTGATCCAAAATCCGGTATCAACCAAGAAATAAAATAAGCAAAACCACCCAATAATATCATTACCAAATGCTTGTAATTATATGGTTGCGCATTAAACTTTATTTTTACATAAACAATTTGAATAAGACCAACTGAAACAAAAGAAATAAAAGATGCTAGAGCAGCTCCGTCAATTCCATAATCGGGTAATAGAACAATGTTTAATACAACAATAAGAACTATAAGAAAGAGCATCAAATAACTATGTTGTCGATAATATTTACTGTACTGAATTATTACACCGCTAATTGCAGAAACACTTTGAACAACAAATGCCAACGAAATAAATAGAATTACATATCGTCCTGATTCAAACTCGGCAGGTAAAAATTTCATAATGTTATTTATATTCCCCCAAATAAGAATAAACATAAAAACACTTAGCAATAGTAAATTGTGAGTGCTTTGAGAATAAATGTTTTTTATTTTACCCCAATTATCTTGTTTAATATCTTCGCCAATAATTGAACTGGATATTCTGATAAGTGCACGTGCCGGTAAAAGAATAATTGTCCCAAAAAAGAATGCAGTAGAATAAACTCCTGTTGCACTAAGATCGCAATAGTGATTGATTAAATATCTATCAACTTGAAAAACTGCAATTGTACTAAAACCGGAAATAAGTCCAAAAGCAGCCACACTAATTATTTCTCGAATAAATTTTTTATCCAGAATCAAAAAAGATGGTTTTATGCTCAGTTGATTTTTATACAGCAGCAATAAGCAAATCAGCAATAAAGGCACACCATAAGCTATGGTATAGTAGATTATAAATGCATGAAAATCGAAAACATCTAAATAAAACAAAATAATTCCTGCAAGATTTAATATCCGCAACAGAAACTCTTTTACAAAAAGTCCAAAGGATGCATTAAATAGAACTCTATTGTATGAATCAACTAATAAATAAAATATAGAAATAAAAATTAGCGGAATAAGCAAATAAACATATTCTGCAAAAAGTGGTGAGGACTGAACATTTGAATTGACGAGAAAAGGTTTCCAGATGTAATATGCAATTGCACAAATTATAAAACCTAGAGTTCCAACTGATAATAGCAGAAAAAGAAAACCATTGTTTTTGTTTTTTGAGTCTTTAAAATATGGAAATAGCTTAACGCTAACATTCATAAAACCTAAAGTCCCAAGTTGTCCAAATATTGCAGAAAGAGAGATTAACAAATTTGTTAAGCCGATTTCGGCTGTCGAAAAAATCTGTGGCATTATTAGTCCAATATTGATAAAACCAATAATTGCGCCTAATGCCGAATAGGCAGAACCCTTTATAGTTTGTCTAGCAATAATGCCCATAAATTGACTTTTAGAAAAGGAGTTTTTCTTTTGACTTTAGCTTTTCAGGCTCCAGACTAAAGACAGCAGTAATACCATCTTCTTTTTTTAAATTTGTCATTATAATCTCGTCAATGTGTGTTTCTTCGTCACTATTTACAATAATAAAATAATCAATATTTTTTAACTCTTCAATTAAAAAACCTTCCATTCCTTTATTTGCAACTAGTTTTATGTCTGGGAATTTATATTTGTCTTCAATTTCGAACACACTAAAAACCAAATATTCGGTAAACCTTGGGTCGATAATTTGCAGCGATTCGGATTTTACAAATTCGCTTTTAAGTATTTTGCTCAATCGCCAAGAAATTTTGTAGTCTTCTTCGGCAGAAGAAATTCCTATTAGTTTAAAATTGAACTGTGGTTTATATTTAAGCTTTTTCGTCTTCATTTATGCAAATGTAAACATTATAACTTAAACTTCAGAGTTTTATTTACTATTACATTTTATTTTTTTAAGTGCATTTTTCGATGCAATCTGCTCTGCTTCTTTCTTTGACCAACCCTTACCGCTTGCCACATATTGGCTATTAATACAAATTTCGCAAATAAAATGTTGGTTTTTTTCGTTAAGTTCAACGTTTTCGAATGTATCAATCAAAAGATCGAGTTTACACTTCTGAATATGTTGCAAAAGTCTTGATTTATAATCTGTATTCTGTGTAATGAGATTTGATAAGTCGAAATGTTTGTCAACTATTGATTTCAAAAATTTACCACAATAACTATATCCTCTATCATAAAAAATCGCTCCAACAATAGCTTCAAAAGAGTTCCCTCCCATGTTTTTCATTACATTCTGAGTCGAAGTTCTGTATTCCATTAGTCCAGGTATATCGAGGTCGCTAGCGATTTTGTTTAATGTTTTTCGGTTTACGATTGTTGATCTGAGAATAGACAGTTTTCCCTCGTCAGCTTTTGGAAAATAAACAAATAAAATATCGCTTATAATAGCATTCATTATGGCGTCACCAACAAACTCGAGTCGCTCATTATTGCTGTTTCTGTTGTTGTTTTTCCCAACAGCTGACGCATGTCTTAGGGCTTGTTTATAATAAAACAAATCCCGAGGTTTAAACCCAAGGATTTGAATTAGTTTTTTTTGAAGTAATTTATCGGATTCTGATTTTTTACCGAAAAAAGAAAACATTTGATACTTTATTCGTATTTTTTGAAAATAACTGATGTATTGTGTCCTCCAAATCCAAAAGTATTACTTAGAGCATATTTCACATCTCTTTTTTGTGCAGTATGCAAAGTCAAGTTTAGTTTTGGATCAATTTCGGGATCTATTTGTTGGTGATTAATAGTTGGAGGAATAATGCTATCGTTTATTGCTTTGATGCAAAACATTGCTTCCATAGCTCCGGCAGCACCTAATAAATGACCGACTATAGATTTAGTAGAACTTATATTTAAGTTATATGCATGTTCACCGAAAATTTCTTTAATAGCAAAAAGCTCCGAAAGATCGCCACGAGGAGTTGCTGTACCATGAGCATTGATATAATCAATGTCTTCAGGTTTAATACCTGCATCAGCTAATGCGTTTCTCATAACAATTGCAGCACCACGTCCTTCAGGATGTGGAGCAGTAAGATGGTGTGCATCAGCAGACATACCAACACCTACAACTTCGGCGTAAATTTTTGCACCTCTGGCTTTTGCATGCTCATATTCTTCAAGGATCATTGCGGCACCGCCTTCACCCATAACAAATCCACTACGAGTTGCACAAAATGGTCTTGATGCAGTTTTATATTCTTCGTTATTTGCTGATATTGCCATCATAGATTGAAATCCACCCATGCCAATTTCGTTTATTGCAGCTTCGGAACCTCCGGTAACCATTGTATCGGCCATACCAAGACGAATGATATTAAAGGAATCGATAATTGCATTAGTTGAAGATGCACATGCAGAAACAGTACAATAATTTGGTCCCATCATACCATATTTCATGGAAATGTGACCTGCTGCGATATCAGAAATGATTTTTGGAATGAAAAAAGGACTGAATCGAGGAGTGTAATCACCCTCGATATAGCCCTTAACTTCTTGATAAAAAGTTTCAACTCCACCAATACCCGATGCCCAAATTACACCCGTACGCTCTTTGTCAACAGATTCGAGGTCAAGACCTGAGTCTAAAACAGCTTCGTCGGCTGCAATCAAAGCAAATTGTGTAAATCTGTCGATTTTCTTTGCTTCTTTACGATCGAAATACTGGTTGGGGTCATAGTTTTTTACTTCGCAAGCAAATCTTGTTTTAAACTTACTAGCATCATAGTGTGTTATCCAATCTATGCCGCTAACTCCGTTTTTTACGTTCTCCCAAGTTTCATCTGTGTTTGAACCAACGGGCGATAATGTGCCCAGACCGGTTACTACAACTCTTTTCAAAGTCATACTAGTAAAGTTTAGTTAACAATAAAATTACTTAACGTGTTCTTCCATGTAGCTTATCGCATCGCCTACGGTGCCGATTTTCTCAGCATCCTGATCTGAAATGGAAATCTCAAATTCTTTTTCAAATTCCATAATCAATTCAACTGTGTCTAATGAGTCTGCTCCAAGATCATTTGTGAAACTTGCTTCTGGAGTTACTTCTGTTTCGTCAACACCTAGTTTATCAACGATAATACTTTTTACTCTTGATGTAATGTCTGACATAATTAATAATTTTGAATTAATAAATTAATTACTTTTGCGGTGCAAATTAACGAAAATCATTTATTACAGTCAAAACTTTTAACAATATTTTTATCAACAATTTTTGTAAGTGTCTGATTTTCAACACTTAAGATGCAAAGAAATATCAGTTTATGAAAAACACAGTCAATTTAGCCCTATTTGCCTCAGGATCAGGCACTAACGTCGAAAACATAATTCATTATTTTAATGATTATTCAACAATTAATGTTTGCTGTATTCTATGCAATAACAGCAATGCAGGAGTTATTGAACGAGCTAATAGACTTGGTGTAGATATTTTGGTCTTTAATAGGGCAAATTTCTATGATTCGGACATCGTAATCGACTATTTACGTCATAAAAACGTTGATTTAATTGTTCTTGCGGGATTTTTATGGCTCATTCCCGAAAAAATTATTGTATCGTATAATAATAAAATCATAAATATCCACCCTGCCTTATTGCCAAAATATGGTGGTAAAGGTATGTATGGAAATGCTGTCCATAAAGCTGTTTTTGAAAATAAAGATGAATATACGGGTATAACCATACATTATGTAAATAAAGACTACGACAAAGGAGATATTATTTTTCAGGAAAGCATTAAAATTGATGCGGAAGACAGCCCTGATTCTATTGCCGACAAGGTTCACAAGTTAGAATATACATATTATCCTACAATAATTAAAAAAATAGCAGTAAATTTGCAACATAACAATTGATTATTAACTGCAGAAGAATCTCAAAATTATAATCGAGATAAATATCTGCATCAAAATATTTACGTATGATGAACATTTTTAAACAACTAATTGTATTTGGTTTATTATTAATAAGTATAAACTTGTTTTCTCAAATCCCTGCAGGGTATTACGATAGTGCGGAAGGGCTTGAAGATGAACTGTTAAGACAAGCCTTACATAATATTATTGATGATCACGACCCTGTATCGTATGATGATTTGTGGGATGTTTACGAGGACTCAGACAAACGAGCCGATGGTAAAGTTTGGGATATGTATTCTACATGTAATTTCAACTTTGGATCTGATCAATGTGGAAATTATCAAAATATTTGCGACTGTTTTAATCGCGAACACACAGTACCTCAAAGTTGGTTTAATGATGCCAGCCCTATGGTTACCGATGCCCATCATGTTGTTCCCACAGACGGCAAGGTTAATGGGTATAGATCAAATTGGCCATATGGAGAATGTACATCAGGGACCAGTTATGGTACAGGACGATTAGGCTCGTGCACCTACCCGGGTTATAGCGGGACAGTTTTTGAACCTGATGATGAGTATAAAGGAGATTTTGCAAGAATTTACTTTTATATGGCTACTCGTTATATGGATGTAATGTCAAGCTGGCCCGGCGGAGCTTCGTTTAGCGGTAATAATTTTAGCGAATGGACAAGAAAAATGTTGCTTGATTGGCACCACGACGACCCCGTTTCACCAAAGGAAGTTGCTCGCAATAACGCAGTATATTCGCATCAAGATAACAGAAATCCATTTATCGACAATCCAATATGGGCAGATGCTATTTGGGATCCGGACTACATGCCAAGTTTTACAGCAATTTCTGAATCATATTTTGCAGTTTATCCAAATCCGGCAAAAGATTTCCTAGAAATTAAACAAAATATTATTCTTCACGGACAGTCTGTCGTAATTATGTCTGACGTAAGCGGTAGAGTAATTGTAGAATCAAAGTTAGAAAATAATTTACAAATAGATTTGTCGAAATTCCCTGAAGGCCTATACATTATTTCCATTATTAATAATGGAAAACAGGTCTATTGCAAAAAGATTAGTGTTATCAGATAGTTCCTCTAATTCTCAGTTTGTGTACAAAAAGTATTAGGTTTCTACCTCACTAAACTTTTTTATTGTTTATACAACAATATTCTCCATTTTTTATAAGTTTGTAAATTAAATTTTAAAACTTAAAATTATGTTTTCAGGTATAGTAGAAGAAACCGCAAAAATCGTAAAAATCGAGCAAGACAAAACAAATTTTCACTATTATCTTAACTGTTCGTTTGCCGACCAGTTAAAAATAGATCAAAGTGTTGCACATAACGGAGTTTGTCTCACGGTTGTTGATGTTGACAAAAACGAAAAAGTTTACAAAGTAACTGCTGTTCAGGAAACACTCGACAAGTCAAACCTGGGCTTACTAAATGTTGGCGATAAAGTAAACATCGAACGCAGTATGACAATGGACAAACTTCTCGATGGACACATGGTTCAAGGTCATGTTGATCAAACAGCTGTGTGCACTGAGATTAAAGAAGTGGACGGAAGCTGGTATTTTACTTTTCAATATGATAAATCGAAAGGAAATATTACTGTAGAAAAAGGATCTGTTTCTGTAAATGGTGTTAGTTTAACAGTGGTTAATTCCAGAGATGATAAATTCTCAGTAGCAATTATTCCTTTTACATACGATGTTACAAATTTTCATACCTTTAAATTAGGTAGCGTTGTAAATCTCGAATTCGATATTATTGGCAAATACATTCAAAAAATAATGGCTGGATATCTTGAGAATTTGCAAAAATAAAATTCAAAAATTCAAAATCCAAAATTCTAAATCCTAAAATCTAAAACCTAAATTCAAAAATTCAAAATCCAAAATTCTAAATCCTAAAATCTAAAACCTAAATTCAAAAATTCAAAATCCAAAATTCTAAACTCAAAACTATAAATTCTAAACTATAAACACTAAACACTCATAACTTTAGGCACTCAAGGCACTTTAAAAACTCAAAACTCTATACACTCATAACTAAAAATATAAGAATGGAATTTAACGAGCCAAATGTGATATATAACTTAGAAGAAAGGACATTACAATTTGCGAAAAGAGTAAGGGCCTTTACAAAAAAACTTCCAAGGAGTATTGAAAATATTGAAGATATTAAGCAACTCACAAAAGCATCAGGCTCGCAAGGAGCAAACTATATAGAAGCAAATGAAAGCATAAGTAAAAAAGACTTTGTTTACAGAATAAAAATAAGCAGAAAAGAAGCAAAAGAAAGTGGTTTCTTCCTTAAACTAGTTGACACAAATAATGATGTTGAATTAGAAAATGAGAGGCAATCATTGATTCAGGAAGCAGTTGAATTAACAAAAATATTCGGTTCGATAGTTACTAAAACCGAACGAAATTTAATCCAATAACTTTAATCACAGAATGTCTGGAAAGTTTCACATAATTTTACATACTTTTGATTATTGTTTAGAATTTTGAGTTTAGAATTTTGAATTTAAAAAAACATATTACCAACGTTAGAGCCCTGCAGTTCTTTCAGATATTTCGATTCGGAGTATTATTATTAATTAGTATTATTTTTACTAAATCCGATTTGGGTATTGGTCAGATCGGAGTTTACGAAACTTTCTTATTAATTGCAGGTGCTGTTAGTTTCTTTTGGATTGGAGGAATGTTGCAATCGTTATTAAGTATATCAGAAAACAACAAGAGTTTTGGAACAGAAAAAAACTCTCCGGTTTTCTTTAATACCTTTTTACTATTTACGATTTTTAGCGCATTTGCGGCAATTGTAGTATATGTCATGCAGCCGGTTTTTGCCGACATGTTTAGCCTAAACGGACATCAAATACCTTACATGAAAATTTTATTCATGTATATTATTGTCTCAGGCCCTGTAAATTTGATTGAGTATATCTATTTATTGCGGAATAAGAGTTTAAATATTCTATTATACGGCATATTAACATTTGGAGCTCAACTTTTTTGTGTAACCGTACCAATACTTTTAGGTTACGATCTTGGATACGGCCTATACGGACTGGTACTTATTAATATTATCCGATTTATCTGGCTAGTTATCATTGTTTTTAAATACTCTCGAATACAATTCTCCTTTGAGTACATAAAAGAATATTTAATATTATCGACACCATTGGTTTTAAGCATATTAATAAGTGGAAGCGCTCAATACATAGATAGCTTCATAATATCATACAAATACGACGAAGCAACTTTTGCTGTTTTCAGATACGGAGCAAGAGAACTCCCTTTTATTGTATTACTCATATCTGCATTTGGAAATGCAATGACTCCCAGATTTTCGAACCCATCAAATATAAATTCTGCCAGTACTGAATTAAAAAGCGGGACAAAGCGCCTGATGCATTTTTTATTCCCAACATCTATCCTCTTTATTTTAACAAGTAAATACCTTTATCCTATAGTTTTTAGTCCGGAATTTGGCGAAAGTGCTATAATATTTAACATCTATATTCTGATAGTTGTAACGCGGTTTGTCTTTGCCAGAATAATACTAATTGGCCTTAAAAAAACAAAAACCATATTTTATTCTTCGATAATAGAAATCGTTCTTAATGTTGCTTTAAGCTTATTGTTTATTCAGTATTGGGGAATAGCCGGAGTAGCATACGCAACAGTAGTTTCCTACATTATTGAAAAGCTATACCTTGTAATTGTTTTATCAAAAAAATACAAAATCGACTTAATACAATATTTAGACATAAAAGTTTATCTAATTTATTCAACAATTTTGATTTTAGCATTTATTTTAAGCATATTTCTTTAATATTCAGAGATGGTTAATGTTATAATACAAGAGAACAAAACATTTACCTGGTTTAATTCAGGGAAATACTATTTTATCGGTTACGTGTTTGATGATCATGACACACTGCTGATAGAGCAACAGGCTATTGATTATTTGACTAAATATCAACTTAACAAATCTATTGCCATCGGCTTGTACACTCTAATTGAGATAAACGAAAAGGCTATCCACATTTTTACCGATTCAATTAATTATTTCCCGGTTTTCTATTATTTTGACTCAGGAATTTGGGTATTAAGTAATAGTTTTGATAAAATAATTACGCATAAAGGAGAATTCAATCCAAATTCAGATGCAGAACAAGAATTTCTTATGGGAGGATTTGTCTTAGGATCTGAAAGCTTAGATAAAAGTATAAAAAGAACTCAAGCCGGAGAAAAACTAGTTCTCACTCCTGACGGCAAAATTCAAAAACATAATGTTTGGTTTTTCTCAGATTCTGATAAAAATGAAGCCAATTACTCTGAATTGATTACTGAAACAAAAACACAAATAGATAATTCTGCAAAAAGAATGATAAAATTCTTGAATGGCAGAACTGCAATTTTACCTCTAAGCGGTGGTTTCGACAGCCGACTAATTGCATGCATGCTAAAGCAAAATAACTATAATAACGTTATTTGTTTTACTTATGGACAATACAATGCCGAAGTTCCGATTAGTAAAAAAGTTGCCGAAATTCTTGAGTATAATTGGTATTTTATTGATTACAAAGATTTGGAAATAACTAATTTTCAAAAAGAAAAAGATTTTATTCAATACTTTAGTAACGCCGGCAATGGTTTTGCAATGCCATATCTCCAAGAATACTTTGCTGTTAGAGAATTAAAAAAACAAAATCTAATTCCTGAAGATTCTGTCTTTCTGCCTGGTCATTCAGGCGATTTTTTGGGAGGAAGCTACGTAAAAAAAACAGTAAAAACGAAAACATATATCGCTAACCTCTACAAACATATTTTAAAAAAATACTTTGTCTTTTTTAACCTAAAAAACTCCTATGTAATTGAACAGAGGATTAGTAATAATTTAAAGGGATACGATTGTAAAACCGACCCACACATTCCTTATAAAACAATTATTGAAGATTGGGATGTAAAAGAGAAGTTATCTAAATTCATTTTCAATTCATCTCTCGTATTTAATTACTTTGGATATCAACATTATTTTCCTCTTTGGGATACTCAGTTGGTAAAACATTTCAGCTCCTTAGATTACAAATATCGTGAAAACAAAATGCTTTACGACGAAACACTTATATTGAATTATTTTAAACCATTTGGGGTTTATTTTGAATCTGATGAGTTGTCCGTATCCCGTTTTAAAAAATCAATTCAAAAAACAAAAGATTTTTTGCGAAGACTTGTACCTTGGAAAATTGTTTATAAACGAATGTTAAAAACTGATTGGATTTATTATTCAGCTTTTTGTTCAGAATTGGAAAAAGAAATGATTTACAAAGGACAACCTAAAATAAAAAACTATAAATATTTTAATGCCGTAATATGTAAATATTACTTATTTTGGTTAGGTTTCTACAATAAAGACTAATATACTTTACGGTCGGACATTAAGATATTTACTGCTGAATCCAGAGCAACATCATATTCGTTTGCAACTTCGTAAAATGCATCATCTCCAAGAACCATTCGTGCAATATAAGCAACAACACCATTTTCAATATATTTTCCGGATATTGCTACATCAGAGGACTTTGCATTTATTCCTTGTAATGCTATAAACTGCCAAAATTTGCCATATACATTCCTAGTACTCAAGAACAATTTGAGCTCCTCGAGACTTTCGATTTCATCTAGCTCCGTCCTATGATTATCTACATATTCTATGGCAAAATAGTACTCAAGATTTGCTCTTGATATGTTTGCATAAAGATTAGAGTATCCGATTGTGTCAATTGGAACAAAAACATCTGGCATAATTCCGCCACCACCGTAAACAGCTCTGCCTTTATTAGTATAGTAAATAAGTGAATCTATTTGATGAATACTGTCTGCTTCCAAAAACTCGCCATGAGCATACCTATTATAGATGTCAGAATAATACTCATCAATGCCTTCGTCATACGACTTTTGAATGCACCTCCCCGAAGGAGTATAGTATCTGGCAGTTGTTAATCTAATAATTGAACCATCGTCAAAAGTGGTTGATTCTTGAACAAGTCCTTTTCCGTATGATCTTCTCCCTACCACAAAACCTCTGTCATTATCCTGAATTGCTCCGGCTACTATTTCGGAGGCAGAGGCAGAAAACTCATCAATCAATACTACGATATCTAAATCGAGACATGCACTTCTTTTCTTTGTAGAGCTTATTACATTTTTTGGTCGGGAGTTCCCCTCGGTATAAACCAAAGTCTTTCCACTTTCAAAAAACTCGTCTATAATATCAGTTGCAGAGTTAAGGTAACCTCCCGAGTTATTCCTCAAGTCAATAATTACCGACTCAATTCCTTTTCTTCGCATTTTAAAAACAGCATCAATAAACTGATTATGAGTGTTTCTTGAAAATGTACTAATTTTGACATAGCCTATTTTCTCATCGATAATATAAAAACCATCGATACTTCTCAAAGGAATACTACCCCTAACCACATTATATTCAATCAAATTGTCCTGGTCTTTTCTCTTAACCTTAAGCTTTACTTTTGTCCCCGAGGTACCTTTTAACATCGACATTACATCATTATTAGTTATGCCAATACCTGCAATAATTGAGTCATTCACCATTACTATTCGGTCACCATCTTTTAATCCGTATTTTTCGGAAGGTCCACCAGGGATAACGCTAACTACTAAAACTGTATCTCGAAAAATATTAAACTGCACGCCTATTCCGCTAAATTCTCCTTGCAATTCTTCCTCAACAGCTTTTGCCTCATCGGCTGTAAAGTAAACAGTATGTGGATCAAGAGTTTCAAGAAACTTTGGGATAGCAATTTCTGCAAGATAATCTCTATCAACTTTATCAACATATTCGTTGGCAACATAATCGACAACCATATTTAACTTATCTTTTGGAGGAGATATTAATATGCTTTTTGAGGTATTTCCCTTATTTAAAACTTCGGCAATTATAATTCCCAACACAATAGAAAAAGATATCACCAAAGGTAAAACGATGCTAAATCGAGTGTTTTTATATTTATTCATCTTCTGAAAAATTTATCACTTCAATTCCGGCACGCCTAAGCAAATCTAAACCTTCGGTGTTGTGATACTCGTTTAAGTACACAACTCGTTCCACTCCTGCCTGAATAATTAGTTTTGCACATTCAATACATGGCGATGTTGTAACATAAAGAGTTGCACCGCAAGAATTGTTGCCAGATTTTGCCACTTTCGTAATAGCATTTGCTTCGGCATGCAAAACATAAGGTTTTGTCTTAAAATCGACATCCTCACATTCATTTTCAAATCCGGCTGGGGTTCCATTATAGCCATCCGAAATTATCATTCGATCTTTTACAATTAGCGCACCGACCTGACGACGTTTGCAATAAGAATTTTTAGACCAAATCGAAGCCATCTCTAGATAGTGTTTATCAAACTGCTTTTGCTTTTCTTCCGATTTTTTGATACTCATAACCATAATATTAATAAAAAAACCCCTCTTAAGAGGGGGTGTACCCGGGGCCGGGGTCGAACCGGCACTCCAAAAAGGAACTGGTGTTTGAGACCAGCGCGTCTACCAATTCCGCCACCCGGGCTCTTTTGTGCTGCAAAGATAATATTTTTTTTAATGCACAAGATTTTTTTTCAAATTTTGTGATTATTGAGCATTCGATATGTCTAAATTGTTTATTTTTGAACTTATTGTTAAAATAATAAATTCTATGCAATGAAAAAAGCTAAAACTATTTCTTTAATAACACTCGTTCTGCTAAGGTTAACATGCTACCCTCAACAATTCTCAGTTTCTGTAAACAACGGCTATGGTTCAGGATTGTACGAGCAAGGTGAAACTGTTTATGTTTTTTCTCGCGAAACAGCAGAAAACGAAATTTTTGTGGAATGGGAAATTGGTACTCCTCTGGAATTCATTAACGATGAGGGCGAATGGCGTTTTTCATTTGTTATGCCGCCTGAAGATATTACAATTACTGCTGTTTTTGATGAATTACCCGAAGACTTTGTGGTTTATGAAGAAATTCAAGGAGTAAACATTTTAAAACCAGTGTTTTCTGCGATAGTGGAAGAGTCTAAAGGCACAGTTTTTCTTTTTCATGGTACAGGTGGGAGTGCAGCAGGTTGGATTGGAATAAATAAAGATCAAAATTACACTTTGCTAAAGGATTTGTTTTATAACGGGTATTCTGTTATTGTTACCGAATGTGAAGAGTCAACTTTGGGAACAGATACTAATGGCGATGGCAAAATCCGTTGGTTTACTTTCCCTATTGACACAGTAAATAATGTCGATTATGCCAATATTAAGGCAATAATTGATACTTTTGATAATCGCGGACTAATTGACAGAAATAAACTTTTCTCAATTGGTATGTCGGCAGGTGGAGCATATTCAACTGCATTTTCTGTAGCTTTCTCGAGTATTGCATCTGTTACTTATTGTGCCTCAGGACAAGCAGCTGTAATTGAGGCTACAAATTCGCCAATTCTGTTTTGCATGATGCCTAATGATGAAGTAATTGGGCAAGAAGGAAACGACGATGCCGTAACAAATTATAACATTCTTCTCGACAGAGAGATTTGCACCGGTTATTTTATGAATTATGCATTTCCTGTTTATCCCCAATACTTTATGAGAGTTGGACTATCTCAATCAGAATCCGAAGCTGTATGTAACGAACTTAATACAAATGGATTTTTAGATTTAGATAATTTTTTAACAGGAACCGACATAGATATTCAATCACATATACAATCAAATCCGCAATTATGGACTGGTTTTAATGCACTAACAGGCTTGCAAAAAGTGGCTGTTGCTAATTTAGTCGGTGTTGCTTACGGCTCTCATAATTTTTACTCAAATCATAATAAAAGAACAATTGACTTTTTTGATAATCTTTGCGAAACTCCGGTTTTTAATAATGAATTTATTGCAAATAATAATTTTGTTAAAATATATCCAAATCCCGCCTCAAATCTAATTTTTATAGATACTGACTTAATCGATTATGAAATCCAAATAATCAACCTAAGTGGACAAGTTTTATTATCGGATAGGAATACTAGAAAAATAAATATTTCTGGATTTGCTGAAGGAGTGTATTTGGTGAGAATCAAATCGAGAGAAAGAGTTGAAACAATTCGGTTATTGGTTTTATAGAAATAAATGAGTTTTGAAATAGAATAAAGAAATTAACAATTATAAGTTATCATTATGAAAAACAAGTTAAACATTTTAATATTAATATTTTTTGCAATTGCTCTCAATCTTTCTGCTCAACTTGATTACACAAATATGGATAATTGGGCATTTCATCCTGACAAGCCTGGAACAATGATGGCTAATTATAATACAAATATTGTGGTGGTCAACGAGTTTATGGAGATCGACAGTATTATATTCAATATTAATAATTCTATGACCAATACAGGCATTGATGTTTTTTTTGTTCATCCAACTGTGCTAGACGGAACTTTTACCACACGCCGAAATACTGAATTACACGAGCAACCAGAGTTCTATGTTCTTGCCACAATTGTCGGTCAAGCAGGTTTGCTTTGTAAATTCGGAAGAATGTTTGCTCCAAGGTATCGGCAATCAACTCCATTAACTTATTTTGGAGTAAACGATGAGATCCAAGCCGAAGTTATCGGAGAAACCGTTAAAGACATTAAAGCGGCATTTTTGCATTATCTCGAAAATCATAATAACGGGAATAAAATAATTCTTGCTGCTCATTCTCAAGGTGCATATATAACTGCATTGATGCTAAGGAATTTAGCGGATAGTAATCCTGAAATAAAAGATAAAATAATAATCGCAGCTTTAGGTGGTATGTGGCAAATTTTTGCCGAAAAATATGATTTCACAGGCGGATGGATGGAGAATATTGAATTGTGTACTGAAAATAATCAGTGTGGTTGTATTTTAACGTGGCGATGTTTTAAAGAAGGGCAAACTATTGACATTGCAAATAGTCCAAAGATAAGTGCAAACCAAAATCTTGTTGATGAAAATTATTTGTATAGAACATATAATGAAACAAATGACTGGGGTTTGCATGATTTTCTTTATTATTCAGAAGAAACGAATCCGTTGAGATATTACATTTTGCCATCAAGTCAAACTCCCTTTGCTGGAACAGCAGGTTTTGTTGCATACGATAGTTTATATAACATCAGACTCGACAGACAAGCAGACGATCGTGTTGGTTTTATGCTAGATTTTAATCCAAAACCCAACGATTTAAGAGAAGACGATTTAATTGGAGAAGAAGAACACGATTTATATGATATGTGGGGATATCATCGCAAAGACTATAATATATATGTGTGGGCTTTAATGCAACAAATTGAACAACGAATTGATAATTGTAATCCTACCAAAATTTCTGATTTTGAAAAAGCAAGAAAGTCTTTTATAATATACCCAAATCCAGCAACAAATCAAGTTTTTATAGATACAGATTTAATAGATTATGAAATTCAGATAATCAACCTAAGTGGACAAATTTTATTATCGGATAGGAATACTAGAAAAATAAACATTTCAGGACTTGCAGAAGGAGTGTATTTGGTGAGAATCAAATCGAGAGAAAGAGTAGAAACAATTCGGTTATTGGTTTTATAGAAAATAGAGAGTATTTATAGTGGCTGGTGAAACGGGGACTTCGAGACAATTTTTTAACAGTGGGACTACGGTTAGTAGCCTGCGGCTACACCTCCGTCCCACTGATAAAAAATCCCTCAGCCCCCTTACATTTGTGCTCCAAGGTGGCTGAGGTATTTTCGGAGTTTACGGAGAAAATTGTCTCGAAGCCACCGATATTTACAAAAAATACTCTATTTTTAAGTTTTCAAAAACCAAGTAGTTGCCTCTAAATTTTAGAAAATGAAAATGACCACAATAAAAAACATCCTCATTAGCCTCGTACTCCTACTAATTACCTCCACTTGCTTAGCCCAAAGCAATATCTATCTCGAGATAGCCGGAACCGGAGGTTTAGGGTCAATTAATTACGAAAAAGTGTTTAAACCTGAAAAAGATTTGAGCTATTCTCTTAGAACTGGATTTAGCATTGCCCCAATTGATAAAAATAATGGTGTTGCACTAATATTCCCTGTGATGTTTAATGGTATTTACGGGCAAAATAAACATAAACTAGAGTTTGGTCTTGGTCAAAGTTTTACATTATCAACCAAAGGCAGTTTTTTTATTATGGGAGTTTCAAATCTTGGATACAGACTTGAGCCGGATGATAAAAACTACTTTTTTCGATTATCATATACTCCAATTATTTCATATTTAATAGATTTTCAATGGCAACATTGGGCAGGTATAAGCATAGGATATAAACTTTAAACTTAGCAAAATGAAAAAATCAACAACATACTTCACTCTTATAATGCTTGTTCTATTTGTAAGCTGTAATAAATATGAAATTTTTGATGGAGATAATTTCTACAACGAAGGATTTGAAAATTATACAAGTTATAATGATTTAATGTCCGATGAGAGAAATTATTTCAGCCAGATTACTTATCCCGAAAACTACATTGCTCCTGATAGTATTATCAAACACAGCGGAAATCAGTCGATGAAATTTTTCGGAGTTGGCACAAAAAACGATTTTCTATGTAAGTGCTCATATTCACATCGCTATTTGGCATTTTGGGAAGGAGAAACAATTGTAGTTTCTGCATGGTATTACATCGATTCGGACGAAGACTTACCATGGTTGTTTATTATGGATTTAGAAGAAAGAACTAATATTGGCGCAGGTCCCGGTATTCGACCATATATTTCAAAAAATAATTCTTTCGGAATAAATTTCAAGTACAATCAGCCTAATGTCGAGCAAGATGTTGACAATCAGGTTACTATTCCTCGAAAACAATGGTTTAAACTTAGCATGGAAGTATATCTTTCACAAAAAAAGAACGGATGGATAAATCTTTATCAGAACGATACTTTAGTTTTAAATTTAGTGGATGTACAAACTTTACCCACCGACATTTTGTATTTTCAGCAAGGTACAAAAGGGATGTACAATTCTGCAGAATTTGGGATAACTGCTAATCCAACAGAAGTTGATCTAACTTTATATGTTGACGACATTGAGGTTTATGTGAAGTAATGATGAGCAATTCAAACAAAGTATATTTTTTATTCTCAAAACAATACCATATAAAGACTGATAGAGCGAAGAAAACATTTTAGCATTAACATATTAACCTAAGTCATAATATCATTTTTGCGTTTGTAATCGGGGGGGCTATGCTTGATTATGCCCGAATAATTGCAATTTGATTGATTTTTCCGTATTTTTGCCCACAGGAATTAAAACCGCCATTTAAGTTTATGAATAAAAAGTGTATCAGGGATTTAAGCATCGAAGATTTAACCAGTTTTTGCAAGGATAGCGGACAAAGACCATTTAGGGTTCGTCAAATTTTGTATTGGTTGTGGCGCAAAGGGGTAAGTGATTTCGATCAAATGTCTGATATTTCAAAAGAATTTAGAGTAACACTCGAGAACAATTTCTATTTTGACAATATCAAAGTTGACTCAATTTCTCGTTCATCCGACAAAACAACAAAGTTTTTATTTAGCTCGACAGACAACAAATATTTTGAAGGAGTATTGATTCCTGATAAAGACAGGGTTACAGCATGCATATCAACACAAGCCGGATGTGCCCTAAACTGTGCATTTTGTTCAACCGGCAAAATGGGTTTTATACGAAACCTTAGCGTAGGGGAAATTTTTGGTCAGGTTTTTGAATTAAACCAAAACTGTAAAAAAGATTTTGGCAGATATTTAACGAATATTGTTATTATGGGGATGGGAGAGCCACTATTAAATTACGAAAACACAATTAAAGCCATTGAACATGTAACAAACAACGATGGTTTAGGCTTTTCTCCTCAACGAATAACATTGTCAACAGCAGGCATAGCGCCAAAAATCAAAAACCTAGCTGACGACAATATAAAATTTAATCTATCTATTTCGTTACACTCTGCCGACAACAAAATACGAAGTAGCATTATGCCGATAAATAAAAAATATGATCTCGAAACTCTAAGTACAGCACTAAGTTATTTCTACAACAAAACTGGCAAAAGAATAACTTACGAGTATCTTTTGCTAGAAGGAATAAATAACAGTTTAGAGGATGCAGAAAAACTTGCCAAATTTACTAAAATTTCTCCATGTAAAATCAATTTAATTGAATATAATCCTAGCGATTCTGACATATTTTCACCTTCGAATAAGCAAAAACAACAATCATTTATTGATTTTTTAGAATCCAAAAATCTTGTCGTAACTCTTAGAAAGTCGAAAGGACAAGACATTAACGCTGCCTGTGGTCAATTGGCAAATAAAAAACAATAATTTTAGTATGTGAAAAAAAAATTCTATATTAGCAACCTATTAAGAAAACAAGATATTATGAAAAAATTAGCATTATTATTTATCGCAGCAATTTTTTGCACAGGGATAGTTTTTTCTCAAGCATCAGCAAGTTTTGGATATGACAGAGATATCATCATGGAAGATATGAATGAGTATGTAAGGCTTATCGGAGCAGACTCCGACGGCTTTTATGCTTTGAGAATGGACGAAAAAGACAATTTGAATCTTGAGTTCTTCAACAGTGCAACAATGAATCGTGAGTCAACAAATCAGCTTATTCTGCCTATGGTTGGTGGAATAAACTCTGAGTATGTTGCAATGTTTTATCTCGATAGCAAATTAGTTCTTTTTACTCAAGTTGTAAACAATACGATTAAAGAAAAATCACTCTACATCCAACAAGTTAACAAAAGTGGTCAGATAATGGGTGAACCTAAAATTATTGGAAAACTCACAAATCAAAACATTGGCGTTGATTTCAATGTAGAACTAACACCAAATCAGCAAAACATTTTTGTTTACTACAGCAGACCTTTCCAAACATACAACGAAGAACCTTTCTTTTTCAAAGTTTATGACGCAGACATGGAAGAAATCTACAACAATACCATCAAACTTCCTTTAGTGGACGAAGCTTTCACTCTATCTCAAATTGAGATTTCAAATAATGGCAATATTTATATGCTTGCCAAAATTGAACCTGATGCTAGAAGAGCGAAAAGAATGAAAGAAATTATTTATGACTACAAGCTCTTGGTTTTTGATAATACTACTAAAGTCGTCGAACAATACGAAGTTAAAGGTAAAAAATACATTCTTGTTGATGCAATTTTTGGATTAGATGACGAAGAAAATGTTGATATTTATGGTTTTCTTGTAAGAAAAGGAAAAACAAATTACGAAGGGATTTTCCACCAAAAATTAAACACAAAAACCAAAGAGTTTGAAATGCCTTCAAACGCAAAACAAGCCGATTACATGTTCGCTAAAACTGAGACTCCTGATTTTAGATCCGAAAGACTATTGAAATTCTACGACGAAATGTATAACTATAAATTATTAGATGTACTACATTTATCTAATGGCGGATCTGTTGTAATTGCTGAGCACTACAATCATTGGGTTGATTCAATAATTGTCCCCGGAAGCAAAGAAATAATCTATAATGATTATTATTTACACAATGATGTTTTAGTTGCTTATTGTAGTGCAGAAAACAATATGGAATGGATGACAAGAATTCCAAAAAGCCAGTATAGTTATGATTATAAAGGAGAATTATTCTCTTCAATTGCTTATACCGCTGTTGGCGAAAAGGTATTCTTGTTTTATAACGACAACAAAAAGAACATTAAATTATTAGAACAGCAAAATCTAGATGGATTTGAATACAAAAGCATAACGGCTCCCGACCGCAAAGGAACTGCTGTTGTCGTTTCAATTTTCTCTGATGGAAAAGTGCACGGAACCTCCTTATTCACAAAAAAGAATAAAAAATATAAAATTATTCCTGAACTAATGAAAGAGTATAATTACAAATATTATATGTGTACTCAAAACGGAGCCAAAGTTAAATTTGCTTTGTTTACCGGCCAGTAAATTATAATCCAGATATAAAAAAACCGACTATCGTCGGTTTTTTTTTGCTAGTAATTCTCGTGAATATCTAACAGTCTTTACATTGCTGCTAAAAGCAAATCTATATCTTTTGAAAATATCCCGTGGATAATTCCAATATGCTCATCGGTTAAAATTCCGTTATACAAATAAACTCCTGTTCTAATTCCCGGATTAGACTTAAGATAGTAATTTAAGCCCCCACAAATTTGCATTTTTTGCAATTCGGAGGCTAGAATATTACTAATCGAATAAGATGCAGTGCGAGAAACCCTCGATGCAATATTAGGTACACAATAGTGAATTACTCCATGCTTTGTATAAACAGGATTTTTATGAGTTGTTGGCTTTCCTGTTTCAACAATTCCTCCTTGGTCAATACTTATATCAACAATTATTGAGTTGTTTTTCATCTGTTTAACCATATCCTCAGTAATAATAATCTTAGGTCTTTTGTCTCGAATGCGAAGAGCCCCAACGACAACATCGGCAGTTTTAAGGGCATTAGCAAGAACTTTTGAATGGATTGTAGATGTATAAACTTTTGTACCCAGATTTTTCTGAAGTTGATCGAGATTAGAAACTGAATTATCAAACACTTTCACAAGAGCACCCAGCGAGAAGGCTGTTTGTGCAGCATAAGTCCCTGCTGTTCCAGCCCCAATAATTACGACTTCTGTAGGCGAAACACCGGTCAAACCACCGAGCATTTCACCTTTTCCCTTATGAATATTGCTAAGATATTCCGAAGCAATTAATATTGATGACCGACCAGCTATCTCACTCATAGATCTCATTATTGGATTAATTCCATGATTATCTTGAAGTGTATCAAATGCAATTGCTGTAATTCGCTTTTTTATCAAGCTAGTGAAATACTCCTTGTTTTGACAATTTGAATGTAAAGAAGTAATAATGATTTGATTACCTGTCAAAAGTTCAATTTCTTCAATTGTAAGAGGCATTACCTTAAGAACAATATCACATTTTGCCACTTCAGGTTTAGAACTAACTATTTGTGCTCCATAATCAGAAAACTGTCTGTCGGTAAAATTGGCACCAACTCCGGCTCCCTGTTCAATTAGGATTTCAAAACCTTCATTGACCAACTGCTCGACCGCCAATGGAGCAAGCGGCACACGATGCTCAAAACCACTATTGTCAGCCAATACGCCAATTTTAAACGATTTTTTCTCTTTCTTAATCTCAAGCATTTCCTCTTGAGGCATCAAAACAGAACCATGAATAAATGCTCCCGAATTATCAGACGATGCAACCATAATATTTTTTGTTATAAAGATACGAAATTTATTAAAACCACTTTATGCAAAAACATTATTCTTTTTCGGCCAGTTCAAAATCGATCTGTTTTTTTTGCAAGCTAACATTCGTTATAACAACGCTAACAACAGCCCCAAGCTGGTACTTCTTCTTATTGTTTCGACCATAAATACAGTAGTCATCCTGATCATAAATATACATATCGTCGTTTAATGTACGCATGTGTACAAGTCCTTCGCAAGCATTTTCTTTTAGTTGAACAAAAAATCCCCATTCGGTAACCCCCGAAATAACACCTTCAAATACTTGTCCTATTTTATCTTGCAAGAACTCAACTTGTTTATACTTAATTGAGCTTCTCTCTGCCATCACAGCTTGTTGCTCCTGATATGAACAGTATTTGCATTTCGACTCTAAATTTGATGTGTCCGGATTACGTTTTTTTAGGTAATCAAACAATAGCCTATGAACTAACACGTCGGGATATCTACGAATAGGTGACGTAAAATGAGTGTAATAGTCAAATGCCAATCCATAGTGTCCTATATTTTTAGTTGTATAAACAGCTTTAGACATTGATCGTACGGCAAGGTTTTCGATTATATTCTGCTCGGGTTTACCACTTACATTTTTGACAATTTCGTTCATCGACTTTGAAAGTGCTATATTATTTGATGTATCTATCTTATATCCAAAACGTGCGATAAAACCCGAAAAATTTTCGAGTTTTTCCATATTTGGCTCAGCATGAATTCGATATACAAAATCTTTAGGACTCTTGGCTGCCCCAATAAACTCGGCAACAGTTCTATTTGCCAGAAGCATAAACTCTTCGATAAGATTATTTGCTTCCTTCGACTCCTTAAAATATACTCCTGTTGGAATTGCATTTTCTCCTAAAATGAATTTTACTTCATCATGTTCAAAATTAAATGCCCCTTTTTCGAGTCGCTTTTTTCGCAATATCTTCGCTAAATCGTTGATTATCAACAACTCTTTTGCCAAATCGCCGTTGCCAGTTTCAATCACTTGTTGTGCATCTTCGTAAGCAAATCGCCTATCAGAATTGATAATTGTTTTTTCGATTTTAAAACCAAGTACTTCGGCTTTATCATTCATCTCGAAAATAACTGAGAAACAAAGTTTATCCTCATTTGGTCGTAGTGAGCACAAAAAGTTTGATAATCTTTCGGGTAACATTGGTACAACTCTATCAACAAGATAAACTGAAGTCGCTCTATCGTATGCTTCTTTATCTAACTCTGTTCCTGGTAAAAGATAATGCGAAACATCGGCAATATGAACTCCAATACTATAATTATTACTTTCAGTAAGTTCAAAAGAAATTGCGTCATCAAAATCCTTTGCATCTTCAGGATCAATAGTAAAAGTTAATACATCTCTATAATCGGTTCGTGTTTCATAATCAAATTGGGTAAACTCTTCTTTTATTTTGTTGGCAGCCTTCTCTATTTCGGGAGAAAACTTTGCAGGAAGACCAAACTCTGCCAAGATGGCATGCATTTCAACCTCGTTATCACCTGGATTCCCAAGTATTTCGACAACTTTTCCTGTCGGATTTTTCGACTTCCGATGCCATTCTGTTATCTGAACAACGGCTTTTTCTCCATCCTTTGCTCCATTTAAACCATCTGCCGGAATAAAAATATCGAAAATCATTTTATAACTGTCCGGTATCAAAAATGCATAAGACCCCGACTTTTCAATTGTACCAACAAATCTATCAGTTGAACGTTTTATTATTTCTACCACTTCGCCCTCAACTCTATTTCCACTGCGTTTTGCGTATAAACTAACTTTAACAGTATCTCTGTGCAAAGCTGTATTAAGATTAGCAAACGACACAAAAACATCTTCTGTTATATCGTCAGAAACGACAAACGCATTTCCGGTTTTATTTAAATCTATCTCACCTACAATAAAACCAACTTTTGACTTAAGTCTATATTTCCCTCTCGAAGTTTCCTTTAAACTACCCACATTAGTTAACTCATCAAGAACTTTAGAAATCATGGCTCTTTGAGCCGACTCGGTAATGTTTAACAGTGACGAAAGCTGTTTGTAATTATATTCCTTTTGCGGACTAGACGAAAAAACACTTAAAATCTTTGCTGTTAATGTTTTCTTATTTAAGCCCTTATCATTTGTGCTATGTGTTTTGTTTTTTCTTTTACTCATTTTTTTTGGCATTATGTTTGTTTAAAATAAATTTCAAAATATATTTTTAATAAAAGTATTGAAATTATAATAAAAAAACGTATTTTTAACAAATATTTTAAAATTAGTAACCAAATTAAATTTTATTACCATGAAGACAATTACAAAAAGCATTTTAATCGTAGCTGTACTAAGTTCAGCAATAGCATTTTCTTCTTGCAAAAAGAACAAAGACGTTATCAGACCAGACAAAGACGCTAAAGAAATTATCATTCCTTGTAAAGATGAAGGTCGTTCAGACAAGAATTTCTTTAGAGCTGATGCTCAATCAACATCTCAAGACATGAGTCTTTCAAGAGAAAAAGCTTTAACTATGGCAAAACAGCGTGTTGCCGGTTTAATTAATACCAAAATCAAATCTGTTACCGATCGTTATGTAAATGAAACAGAAGTTGGAGCAAATTCTGATTTTGAGCAAAAATTTGAGAATTTAACTAGAGAAGTTGTCAATCAGACTTTAGTTGACATTGCAATTGTTTGCGAAAAGAATTTTCAGGAAGCAACCGGAAAATACACAACCTACATTGCAATTGAAATTAGCAAAGATGCTATGTTAAACGGAATCAACGGAGGTATTTCAAAAGACCAAAAATTAAGAGTCGATTATGACAAAATGAAATTCGAGCAAATTTTCAACGAAGAAATGGAAAAAATAGGAAACGAAGCCGGATACTAAGAATCTAAAAATACTTATACAAAAACCGTGGTTGTGATCACGGTTTTTTTTTACCTTTATTCTGCTCACTAAACATATTTGTTATAAGTTTTAATTATGTATATTTGCAAAAAATTATTTATATATGGTAAAACGTGGGACAAAACAAGAAACAGCAATACTCTTAAAAACAATTAACAACGCTATACTTGAAAAAAAAGGTGACGAACTACTTAATCTCGATCTAACTAAAATAGATAATGCAGTTGCAGCGCACTTTGTTATTTGCCATGGAAACTCATCAACCCAAGTAAAATCAATAGCAGACTTTGTCGAAAAAATGGTTAGAGACAATGTAAATGAGAAACCATGGAAAAAAGAAGGTTACGAAAACAGCGAATGGATTTTACTTGATTATGTTGATGTTGTTGTTCACATTTTTCAAGCTCCAGCGAGAGAATTTTATAAATTAGAGAAGCTTTGGGCAGATGCTAAAACAGTATTAATAAACAATTAACAGTTTTGTCCGAACAAAGTAATTAGAAAAAAGGTTAAAAGCAATTACAGATTAAACAATGGAAGAAAAAAAAGGATTTGAAAATAAAAAGCCACCCCAAAAGCCTAAAATGCCGGGTGGAGCACCGGATAATAAAAATCGTATTTGGATTTATATAGTTCTATTTGGTGTTTTTTTAGTTTTTTCGTTTATCGATTTTGGAGGATCTTCAAAAGAAATTACACGTGAACGGTTTGAGAACGATCTTTTAGTTAACAAGAATGTCGAAAAAGTAATTATCGTCAACAAAGAAAGAGTTGATGTTTTTATAAAACCCGACCTTCTTGAAAGCGAAAAATTTAACGACATTAAAAATTCCGGACCATTGGGTTTTTCCTCAAACAAAGGGCCTCATTATCATTTTACAATTGGCGATGTAGAAACCTTTGAAAGACAATTTAAAGAAGCTCAAGAAGGATTTTCACCCGAAGAACAAATAATGACTCAATACAAAACCGAACACAATTACATGGGTGAGATTCTTAGCTGGGTTTTACCTATTGCATTATTGTTTGGACTTTGGTATTTTATTTTCAAAAGAATGAGTGGTGGTGGTGCCGGAGGAAATCAAATTTTCAATATTGGCAAATCAAAAGCACAAGTATTTGACAAAGAAAAACGTGTTAAGGTTAACTTTAATGACGTTGCCGGACTAGAAGAAGCCAAAGTAGAGATTATGGAGATTGTCGATTTCTTAAAAAACCCCGGTAAATACACAAAATTGGGTGGTAAAATACCAAAAGGTGCTCTACTTGTTGGTCCTCCCGGTACAGGAAAGACTTTACTTGCAAAAGCAGTAGCTGGAGAAGCCGACGTGCCATTTTTCTCACTAAGCGGTAGCGATTTTGTCGAGATGTTTGTTGGCGTTGGTGCTTCAAGAGTTCGCGATTTATTTAAACAAGCAAAATCAAAATCACCATGCATTATTTTTATTGACGAGATTGATGCTATTGGTAGAGCAAGAGGTAGAAATCCGAATTTTAACTCTAATGACGAAAGAGAAAATACTCTTAATCAACTTTTGACAGAAATGGATGGATTTGACACAAATAGTGGAGTAATTTTACTTGCTGCTACTAATCGTGCCGACATTCTTGACAAAGCACTTATGAGAGCCGGACGTTTTGACCGTCAAATTCATCTCGAACTTCCCGACATTATTGAACGTGAAGCTATTTTTAGAGTTCATACTAAACCTTTAAAAATGTCAAAAGAGGTACTAATTGAGTTTCTAGCAAAACAAACTCCGGGATTTAGTGGTGCCGACATTGCTAATGTATGTAACGAAGCTGCTCTTATTGCTGCCAGAAAAAATAAAAAAAGTATTGAAAAGCAAGACTTTCTTGATGCCGTTGATAGAATTATTGGTGGACTCGAACGAAAAAGCAAGATTATTTCTGCTGACGAAAAGAAAACCATTGCATTTCATGAAGCTGGTCACGCAACTGTTAGTTGGTTGCTCGAACATGCAAACCCATTACTAAAAGTAACCATTATTCCTCGAGGAAGAGCACTTGGCGCAGCATGGTATCTCCCCGAAGAAAGATCCATTACCACAAAAGAACAACTTCTTGACGAGATGTGTTCGGCTCTTGGTGGAAGAGCAAGCGAAGAAATTGTTTTTGGAAAAGTCTCTACCGGTGCTCTTAACGACTTAGAAAAAGTCACAAAACAGGCTATTGCCATGGTTAGCTTTTTTGGAATGAGCGAAAAAGTGGGAACACTATCTTATTACGACTCAACAGGACAAAACGAATATGGTTTCACTAAACCTTATAGCGAAAAAACAGCCGAACTTATCGACGGTGAAATTAAAAGTATAGTTGAAGATCAATACAAAAAAGCTAAAAAAGTCCTATCCGACAATATGGAAGGTCTTACTAAATTAGCCGAAACTTTGCTTGTTAAAGAAGTAATATTTAGCGACGACTTAGAACGCATATTCGGAAAAAGACCATGGTCAAAAGAATCGGACGAAGAACAGAAAAAACCAGAAACAGAGTCGAACGAAGAAGTAGAAAATGATGAATAACACTAACGAAAATCTTGAACTGGTTTACGCTACCGGAACAGAATATTTGGCAGAGTTACTAAAACAAATACTCGAAGAAAACAATATTACTGCTCTAGTTATTAATAGACAAGACTCTTCATACCATTTTGGTGATATAGAAGTATATGTTAATGCCGAAGATTTGTTTAGGGCAAAAGAGATATGTGAAGAATTTGAAAACAACACACAAATTGAATAATTTTTTAAAAAGAACTGTTACCGGGAGCCTGATTGTACTAGCAACTTCGGTGCTAATACTGACTAATGAATGGACTTTTTTCAGCTTTATCCTCATTGCAGCTATTTGGTTGAGCATAGAATTTATAAGGATTACCAAAAACGACAACAATAAACCTGCTGTTTTTCTCACAGTATTTTCTGGAATAATTATTCTATCAATTGTTTTCTTTACTACTAAATTTGAATTTAATCCTGCATTTTATTGGCTAATTCCAATACCCATTTTAATTCTATTCATTAAAGAATTATTTTCCAATAATAAAACGCCAATGAGAAATATTGCCATATCAGTATTTTCATTAGTGTATATTATTTTACCATTAGCTTTATCGATATTACTTGTAACAGGAAATTACTTATATTTTCAGGATAGCACAAATTCATTTACTCCAACAACACTAATGGGAATACTTGTATTGATATGGGTTTATGATAGCATGGCATACTGTGTTGGAGTACCTCTTGGACGTCATAGATTATTTGAACGTGTTTCTCCCAAAAAATCTTGGGAAGGAACAATTGGAGGCGCGATACTTACTTTAGTTGCCGGATATTATATCAACTTGTTATTTCCAATAATGTCGCAAGCTGATTGGTTAGTTGTAACTGGCTTAGTAGTTGTTTTTGGAACCTTTGGCGACTTAATAGAATCGCAATTTAAACGTAGCATTGCAATTAAAGATTCCGGCGATTCTTTGCCAGGACACGGAGGGTTGTTAGACCGATTCGACAGTTTTATCTTTACAGTACCTTGGGTTTGGATTTATCTAATTGTCAGGAGTAGCTTATAAAACAATTTCTGTTTTAACTGTACAAATTCCACCAGCCGCATAGCGGTGACTTTGATTACAATCCTTCGCGTTCTGAACGCAGTTCCGACTGCTCAAGCCTTTCCTGTTTTTAGTGTTTTGCTACAAAAGTAGCGAGGGTGCAGAATCAGCCAACTGGATGTTCGAGGACACTCGTAAAGACGGTGCTAAAGCCGTTGGTGGTAAAAAAAATCAAAGTGAGGCAATACTTGTACTGAACTCCGATATCTGTCGAAGTCGAAGTAAGTGCCGAACGAAAAATCACTACTGGAAAATCTCAGTCTTATTTATCCTTTAGTTTTCTCTCTAATTCGTCAATTCGTTTCACAATTTTATCGAGGTTTTTAAAATGAACATAAGCACGGTGATATTCTCTTAAATCAAAAGCCGGTGCACCCATCAAGATACTGTTTTCTGTTTTAATGTTATTTGCTATTCCTGACTGCGCCGACATTTTTGTTCCATTTGCGATTTTCACATGCGGTCCTATACCGACCTGTCCGCCAAACATGCAATTATCTCCAATTTTAGCAGTTCCTGCTATCCCCGATTGAGCCGCGATTACGGTATTTGATCCTATTTCGACATTATGAGCAACATGATTATGATTATCTAATTTAACTCCTTTTCGGATAATTGTTGAACCCATTGTTGCTCTATCAATTGTAACAAGAGCTCCGAGCTCAACATTATCTTCAATTATGACGTTTCCAATTTGAGCAATTTTAACAAACGCATCGTTACCGTTTGGAGCAAACCCAAAACCATCTGCACCAATAACACTACCGGAGTGTATTGTACAATCCTTACCAATAATCGTATTGTAATAAATCTTAACTCCGGGGTGTATTACAGTATTTTCTCCAATTTTTACATTATTACCAATATAAGCTCCCGGATAAATTTGAACATTGTCACCAACTTCGGCATCTTTTCCAATATAAGCAAATGCACCTATATAAACATTCTTTCCAATTTTGGCTTTTTTATGAATAAAAGAATTCTTTTCAATTCCGACAGGTTTATCTATCATCGAATTATAAACAGCAAGCAATTGGGCAATTGCTTTATATGAATCTTGCACTCTGATAAGTGTACAACTAATTTTTTTTTGAGCGACAAAATCATAATTTACCAAAACAACTGATGCTTCAGTTTCGTAAATATAGTTTGTATATTTTGGATTTGCCAAGAATGACAATGAACCTGGTTTTCCTTCTTCAATTTTTGAAAAGCAATTAACGATAACGCTAGCGTCTCCATCAACTTTACCTAGTAACAATTCTGCAATTTGACCTGCTGTAAACTCCATTTATTATCTATTTGAATTAATAATTTTTTCCGGACCACAAACATAATATTTTTTGACGACTTTACTTAAAACGGACAGATTTAACATATCAGAAGCTTCTGCTATATCGAGCAGCTTATCGCCATAAAGGATATTAATTCTTTCATCTATATCACTATAGGCATTATTTGAGATTTCTCCGCTATAGACATAAAAATCAATATTTTGAGAATTGATATTAAGCTCTTTTATTGCCTGTTGCTTAATGTTCTCAATAAAAGTATCAAGAAATGGCTCTTTTCTGACAATTATTTTTGGCAAATCGCGGTTAAGCACAGACTTTGATAAATGGGCTAGTATCTTATCCTTTGAATAAATATTTTGTTTCAGTAAACTAATAATATCATAATCGTCGAGCATGTAAAAATTTTGAATTACTTCTTTTTGGTTGGACAAATATCTCCTTTTAAGAAAAAACTCAAGATGTTGGTTATCAACGAGAATTTCATCTCTTTCGTAAAGATGTTTTAGTCGCTCCAGCAATTTAACAAGCAAAACCTCTCCAACTAAAACCGTTTTATGGAGATAAACTTGCCAATACATAAGTCTTCGTGCAACTAAAAACTTTTCGATACTATAAATACCCTTAGCTTCGACCACTAAATTATCATCAACAACTTGAAGCATTTTGATAATTCGTTCAGAGCCAACTATTCCTTCACTTACCCCTGTATAAAAACTATCTCTTCTAAGATAGTCGAGTCTATCCATATCAAGTTGCCCTGATATAAGCTGATGTAAGAATTTTTTTTGATATTCGTTTTTAAAGATTTTTATAGCTAAATCCAGTTTTCCATTAAACTCATAGTTTAATTCTTCCATAAACATCAACGAAAGCGCTTCGTGTGGTAATTCAGGAATAATACAACTTTCTAATGCATGAGAAAAAGGACCGTGTCCAATATCATGAAGTAAAATTGCTGCCATTGCTGCCTCTGCCTCATCGTTTGTAATAACGTGACCTTTGCTCCTAATAACATCTATGGCAATACTCATTAGATGCATTGTTCCGAGGGCATGATGAAAACGTGTGTGAACAGCTCCCGGATATACCAAATATGTAAGCCCTAATTGCTTAATCCTACGTAATCTCTGAAAATATTTATGTTCAATAATGTCATAAATCAATCCTGCTGGAATATTTATAAAACCATATACCGGATCATTTACTATTTTTTTCTTTTTAGACATTTATGAATAATTATTGTTTGCAAAAATAAGAATAAAGAAACATTTATGTCGGATAAAAAATAAAAAAAATCATGTAACTATTCTGGGGCTACTAAACCTTTAGGTCGATCATCCTTTTGTATTTTACCCGATTAAGTATTAAAATTTAAACTCCGATTACGCATTAGGATACTAATCTAAGTCAATCTATCATTTTATATTTGTAATCGTGAGTTTAACCCAGCTAAATATTTACAAAAACATTTACAAACGAGAACAACTACTCTCCTCCCTCCTTTAATCTGTGTTTATCGTCATCATCCATAATTATGTTTAGATACGACTTATATCGCCACCATGCAATTTCACCAGACTCAACAGCATCTTTAACAGCACAGTCGGGCTCGTTTAAATGGTTACAGTTGTAATATTTGCAGTCTTTTGCAAAATTAAAAAACTCAGGATAATAATGATATATTTCTTCTTTTTTTAAATCAACTAATCCAAAGGCCTTAATTCCGGGAGTGTCAATTATCCATGCATCAAATGAGAGTTTGTGCATTTTTGCAAAAGTTGTAGTATGTTTTCCAGTATGATGAGCATCTGAAATATCACCAATTTTAAGATTAAGTCCGGGAGAGACGCAGTTAACAAGCGACGATTTGCCAACCCCGCTTTGTCCGGCAATAAGACTTGTTTTACCAACTAAAACCGATTTTAGCTCTTCAATTCCAAGATTATTTTTTATTGATGTTGCAATTACGCGATATCCGATATCAGCGTAAACAGCCATAATTTCAGCCAACTTAGGATACTCATCCTGACTATAAATATCTGCTTTATTAAATATTATAATTGTGGGTATGCTATACGATTCGGCAGAGACCAAAAATCTATCAAGAAATGTTGTGGTAGTTTCAGGATTTCGCAGGGTAAAAACAAAAATTGCCTGATCGATATTTGAAGCAATTACGTGTGAGTGTTTCGACAAATTTGTTGAGCGTCTGATTATACAATTTCTACGTTGATGTATTTTGGTGATAACACCGGTGTTAGCGTCAATCATTTGTATGTCAACCTCATCACCCACTGCAACAGGATTAGTGCTGCGATAACCTTTAAGTCTGAGTTTTCCTCTGATATTACAGAAAATCTCAGCACTATCGGTTTTTACGACATATCCCGATCCTGTTGATTGTATAACTTTAGCTGTTAGCATAAAACAAATGCAAAGATAATTCATTTAAGGAAATATCTTTGCATTATAAATAATTATCCACGACTAGCTAGTTTCTAATCATCATGACTGCTAATCATTTCTTCTTTCTGAAATTTTAGTGCCTCTGCAACATTTAGCAAATGATCGCCTATTGTTTCACAAATCGTAATAATATCAATATAAATAACGCTTGAGTTATAGGTATATTTATTTTCTTGAAGATTTTTGCTATTTTGTTTTTTAAGCTCTGTTCTTAATTCATTTATTCGATTTTCAACAACGAGAACTTCAGTAAGATCAATTTTCTCGGAATTTATATTCGACAGAAATGACATTGATAACTCAAAATTCTTTTCCAGTAATTCAAACAGTTCCAAAACATCTGACCTCTGCTCAGGAGTAAACCAAATTTTCTTTTTGTGCTTTCTTATTATTGCTCTTGAAAGGTTAAAACTACCGTCTGCTAAAGACTCTATATTGTCACTAATTTTTAATAAGGTTCTAATTCTTCTTGCACCACTAATACTGAGTTCTCCCTCCGAAACACTGGTAAGGTAGTTTGCAATTTCGGCTTCAAGGTCATCCATTATTAGCTCATTTTTTGCAATTTTATCGCTTAGTTTTTTAAATTTTTTCTCATCATTTTCTGCAAACAATTTTCTCACCTGATCAAACATTTTTTGAGCTTTTATTCCATATTCGGCAATTTCTTTTCTTGCTTGTAAAATAGAAAGTTCGGACGTTGAAAGCATTCCAGTTTGAATAAACTTTAACCCAAATTCTTCTTCTTCGTCTTTTTTCCCTTTTACGATTTTGGTAACAACTTTCTCGATAAATTTGACAAACCAAATTTGGATTAACACGTTTGTTATATTAAAAGTAGTGTGAAATAAAGAAAGGGCGATAGGAATTGCAGCCACGGCAACAAAAGGAGATTCCCCTTCAATATTTTCGGTAATTCCGGCAATAAGATTAATAATTGGTCGATATAAGATTAAAACCCAAATAACCCCAAAAACATTAAACATCAAGTGCGCTAAAGCTGCACGCTTAGCCGATCGGTTTGCTATTAATGCTGCCAAATTTGCTGTTATTGTTGTACCTATATTCTCTCCGAGTATCATCGCTGCTGCCATATCGAAAGATATCCAACCATTATGACACATCACGAGTGTTAGAGCCATAGTTGCACTTGATGATTGAATAATAATTGTCAACAATGTTCCAATAGCCAAGAAAATTAAAACACTCCCAAATCCTAGGTTTGTATAAGATTGTAAAAAAGTTAATATTTCTGGATTGCTACTAATATCAGGTACGCTGTCTTTTAGTAAATCGAGTCCCATAAAAAGCAAGGCAAAACCCATTAATGCCTCTCCCCATGATTTCCGCATGCTGTTTTTCGAAAAAATCAAAGGAAATCCTATTCCTATTAGAGGTAAAGCTAAAGCAGATATTTTAACTTTAAATCCGATTAATGAAATAATCCATGCAGTAATTGTGGTTCCAATATTCGCCCCCATTATTACTCCGATAGATTCGGCTAATGAAAGTAGTCCGGCATTAACAAAACTAACAACCATAACAGTTGTTGCCGAAGACGACTGAATTACTGCTGTAATAAGTAGTCCTGTTAATACTCCAAAAACGCGATTTGAAGTCATTGCAGCAAGGATTTTTCTTAGTTTATTGCCTGCCACCTTCTGCAACGCTTCACTCATAAGTTTCATTCCGAAGAGGAATAACACCAAGGCTCCAATCAGTGTTAGTAAATCTAAAATTCCGTATTCCATATAAATTTTAATTAAGAATGCAATATTAATACTAAGATGATTAACAAATTTATTTTTAATGTTAAGTTATTGTAAACAAATTTAAGTTTACATTTTATTGCATTATCATTGTATTAATCTTATTTTTGCAGCCTGAAATTATTAATATGTGGCATAAAGTAGCAGGAATTATTTTACGAAACAGGATTACACTCTTAATTATTATGGGTGTAATAACCGCATTTATGACATGGCAGGCAACAAGAATTGAGATGGATTACCACTATGCCAATATGTTGTCGGAGAATGATCCGGTTTACCTAGATAAGATAAAATTTCATGAAATTTTTGGTGACGAAGCTAACGGTATTGTTGTCGGATTTGCAAATAAAGAACTTTTCGAATACGATAATTTTATTGCATATCAGAAACTCTGCGATGATTTATTGGAAATTGAAAATATTGCCTCAGTCCTAACCATTTCACAGGCAGTTAATGCTCGCCAGGTTACGGTAACAGACGAAAATGGGGGAAAATCCCGTCAGTTTGAGTTTTATCCAATTTTCCCCGAAAAGATTAATTCTCAAGCAGAACTTGACAGCATAAAAGATGTATTTTTCTCGCTCCCGTTTTATCAAGGAATGCTATATAATATAGATCGTGATGTTTTTTTAATGAGCATTTCCTTAAACAAAGAAATACTAAACAGTAAAGCAAGAATTCCGGTTGTACTAGAAGTTGAGAAAGTTCTCAAAGAGTATGCAGCCAACGAAAATGTAGATATTCATATTTCAGGACTACCATTTATCAGAACCAAAATGATGGATTTGATCAAAACAGAAATTATAATTTTTATTATTTTAGCTGTTCTGATTGTGATAATCATTCTTTATCTCTTTTTTCGCTCGTTTAAGGTAATTGGAGTTGCAATGATAGTTGTTGGAGTTAGTGTTTTATGGGCACTTGGACTAATGGGCTTATTCGGGTTTAAGATAACTGTTTTAACTGGTATGATTCCACCACTAATTATTGTAATAGGAATCCCCAACACGATATTTTTATTAAACAAGTACCACACGGAAACGGTAGCTCATGGAAACAAAATCTTAGCGTTACAAAGAGTAATATCAAAAATTGGAAGCGCTGTATTTCTCAGTAATCTAACTACTGCAGCAGGTTTTGCAACATTTACAATAACCAACTCTTCGCTATTGGTGCAATTTGGTATTGTTGCCTCCTTCGGAATTCTTTTTGCCTTTATTTCGGCACTTATAATAATTCCGTCTGTATTTAGTTTCATGCAACCACCATCTAACAAATACACTAAACATTTAAAAAGCAAATTCATTACAAAAGTCGTTGATATTCTTAGTAGAATTGTAACAAAACACAGACCCAAAGTGTACATTACTGTTGGAGTTGTAATTATGATTGCTGTTTATGGAGTAACTCTAGTTGAGCGGACAGGCTATCTTCTTGATGATGTTCCTGAAAGTGATGCTTTAAAAATTGACATGAAATTTCTAGAAAAGCATTTTAACGGAGTTAGTCCACTAGAAATTGCTGTTGAAGCCAAAGATTCTTTACAAGGCACTGAGATGGTTTCTCAAATTCAAAAAATTGATTCACTGCAACAAAAATTATCGGCTTACAGCGAACTTTCTAGATCCTTATCTGTTGCCGACGCAGTAAAATTTCTTTACCAAGCATATAGTAAGGGAAAAGTTGAAAACTATTGTTTGCCTCCGAACCCTAAGACATACGAAACCATATTTACTCGCTTACCAAAAGGAACAAACCAAAATATTACAAAATCTTTTATCGACAGCACTTATACAATAACAAGAATAAGTTTAAATATTGCCGACATCGGAACAAACAACATGAAAGTTTTGCTTCCGAAAATTAAAAAAGACATATACGACATATTTCCTCAAGACAAGTACAACATAATGATTACAGGATCGACAGTTGTTTACTTTACAGGCACAACATATTTGATAAATAATCTTTTTATCAGTTTATCTCTTGCATTGATAATTATTACACTGCTAATGTTTGGGTTGCTCAGATCGCCGAAGATGGTTTTAATTGCATTAGTTCCAAACATTATCCCTATGCTTGTTACCGCTGCTCTGATGGGATATTTCGGGATTCCGATTAAACCTTCAACGATACTTGTTTTTGGAATAGCATTGGGTATATCAGTTGACGGAACCATCCATTATCTTACAAAATACCGACAAGAGCTCTCGAATAACAATTGGGAAATGGGTCCATCGATAAAAAAAGCTCTAAAAGAAACCGGAACAAGTATGATGTACACATCAGCTATTCTGTTTTTTGGATTCTTAATTTTTACCGCTTCGAGTTTTGGAGGAACAAAAGCATTAGGTCTTTTAATTTCCATGACTTTGTTGATTGCTATGATTTGTAATCTTATTGTTTTACCATCGATGCTGCTTTCATTAGAAAAACATTTAAATAAAAAAGTGTTTAAAGAACCATTGCTGCAGATTTACGATGAAGAAGACGAACTTGACCTTGATGAACTAAAAATAGAGAACTAATATGAAAACACTAGCTTCGAGACATTCCTTTAAAAGGAAAATATTGGTCACAGGTGGTGCAGGTTTTATTGCAAGTGCTCTTGCAGAGAAACTGGCTAATGATCCCGACAACCTGGTTATAATAATGGATAATCTCTCTACAGGAGCTTACGGGAAAATCCCACAACAAACAGACAATTTACGTTTTGTAAAAGGCGATGTTAATGACTATAAGGAAATACTCGAAGTGATGATTTCTTTTCAATTCCACTACGTCTTTCATTACGCGGCAATGGTTGGGGTGCAACGTACACAAGAGCATCCTGTTGGAGTACTTAGAGATATCAGAGGAATAGAAAACATCTGTCGTATAAGCAAAAACACAGGAGTTCGCAGAATCTTCTTTGCCTCTTCCTCCGAAGTTTATGGTGAACCTGTCGAGTTTCCACAAAATGCACATACAACACCATTAAATTCAAGACTGCCATACGCAATAGTAAAGAATTTGGGAGAAGCATACCTTCGCTCTTACCACAAAGAATATAATCTTGATTTTACAATATTTAGGTTTTTTAACACTTATGGACCAAAGCAAAGTAAAGATTTTGTAATAAGTAAATTTCTTATGGCTGCATTAAAAAACGAAGATATTACAATATACGGAGATGGCTCTCAAACCAGAACATTTTGCTATATTGATGATAATATTGAAGCCACAGTAGCAATTGCTTATCGCGATTTATTTATTAACGATGTTGTAAATATTGGAAATTCAATTGAAACACCAATTATCGAATTAGCCAAACAAATAATAAAGATTACAGGATCTAATTCGAAAATAATAAACTTACCTCCTCTTGATGATGGAGATATGACACGTCGCCTGCCAGATAACAAAGAAATGGTAAGTGTTCTCGACCGACCACTAATTAGTCTCGAAAAAGGAATTAACTTAATATTGGAAAAAGGTTTGTTTGAAATAAACAAATAGTATTTAATGCAAGACGCAAAAACTCTATATCAAAGATTTAACAACGACTTGTCTAATTTAGACTTTGGTCAAAATCCTCAAAGACTTTACGACCCCGTATATTATTCACTTGGTGTTGGTGGTAAAAGAATCCGACCAATATTGTGTTTAATGGCATGTGAGTTATTTGGCAGCAATTACGAAGATGGAATAAATGCTGCTATAGGTATAGAAATTTTCCATAATTTTACTCTTTTACACGACGACATGATGGACAAAGCAGATGTGCGCAGAGGAAAACCTGCTGTTCATGTTAAATGGAATGAAAATATTGCATTATTATCAGGAGATGCAATGTCAGTAATTGCCTATAAATATATATGTGAGACAAAATCAAATCTCCGACAAGTTTTAGAGGTTTTTTCCGACACGGCACTTAAAATTTGTGAAGGACAACAATACGACATGGATTTTGAAACAATGAGTGAGGTTTCCGAAAAACAATACTTATTAATGATTAATTTAAAAACTGCTGTTTTGTTAGCTGCAAGTTTAAAAATAGGAGCAATAATTGCCGGAGCAAACGAAAAAGATAAAAAAAATATTTATGAGTTTGGCGAAAATCTTGGCATGGCTTTTCAGCTGCAAGATGATCTTCTTGACACATTTGGCGACCCTGACGTTTTTGGTAAAAATATTGGCGGAGATATTGTCGCAAACAAAAAAACATACCTTTTAATAAAAGCACTTGAAACTGCTGACACAAAACAAAAAAAAGAATTAAACAATTGGCTTTCACTCAAAACTTTTGATCCAATCGATAAGGTTCATTCCATTAAATATATTTATCAAAATTTGGGTATTCCAGAATTCTCCGAACAACTCATGAATCAATATTTTGACAAGGCTTTTGCGAAATTTGATCAGATAAACGAAAAAATATTTAATAAGAGCATTTTATATAATTATGCACTTTCATTAAAACAGCGTGATTTTTAGTATTTGCAAGACCTTTATGATATTTAATCAAACTACATTTGTAATCGATAATATTTTTTTCTTAAAAAAAAATAAGAATATGTCTATTGTTTTTTTGTTTTGTCAATAAAATTTTTAATTTTGTTTTCACTAATTTTATTTAAAACACAATGAGTGAAAATATAGGAGAAATTGTACAGGTTATTGGTCCTGTTATCGACGTAAGTTTTGAGAAATCAGGGATAGACATTCCTCAAATTTTTAATGCACTTGAAATCAAGAAGAATGATGGCAGCTCCCTTATCGTTGAGTGTCAGCAGCACATTGGCGAACATACCGTTCGTACAATTGCAATGGACTCGACAGATGGTTTGTGTCGTGGCATGAAAGTTTACGACACAAAAATGCCAATTAAAATGCCGATTGGCGATCAGGTAAAAGGTCGTTTGATGAACGTTGTAGGAAATACAATTGACGGGATGTCTCAACTCTCAAAAGAAGGAGGTTATCCTATCCATCAACATCCACCAAAATTCGAGGATCTTAGCACCGATGTTGAAGTGCTATATACCGGTATTAAAGTTATCGATCTTATTGAACCTTATTCCAAAGGAGGTAAAATTGGATTGTTTGGTGGTGCAGGTGTTGGAAAAACAGTTCTTATTCAGGAACTAATTAACAATATCGCAATTGGATACGACGGACTTTCAGTTTTTGCCGGTGTTGGAGAACGTACTCGTGAGGGTAACGATTTATTGCGCGAAATGATAGAAGCAAATATCGTTAATTACGGCGATGAATTTAAAGAAAGTATGGAAGCCGGTTCTTGGGATTTAAGCAAAGTTAAGATTAACGAACTTGAGGAGTCGAAACTTGCAATGGTGTTTGGTCAAATGAACGAACCTCCGGGAGCTCGTGCGAGAGTTGCATTGTCAGGATTAACAATAGCCGAAAGTTTTCGCGACGGAGGTAGTAAAACAAGCGGTCGAGATATTTTATTTTTTGTCGATAATGTATTCCGTTTTACTCAAGCGGGCTCAGAAGTATCTGCTCTATTAGGACGTATGCCTTCTGCTGTAGGATATCAACCAACACTTGCAACAGAGATGGGTGAAATGCAGGAGAGAATTACCTCCACAAAAACAGGATCTATTACATCGGTGCAAGCGGTCTATGTGCCAGCTGACGACCTTACCGACCCTGCTCCCGCAACAACATTCTCTCACCTTGATGCAACAACTGTTTTGAGTCGTAAAATCGCAGGTCTTGGTATTTACCCTGCTGTTGACCCACTAGATTCATCATCTAGAATATTATCTGCCGAAATTGTTGGTGATGAGCATTATAACACAGCACAACGAGTCATTAACATCTTACAAAGATATACAGAGCTTCAAGATATAATTGCAATTCTTGGTATGGACGAATTGTCAGACGACGACAAACAAGTTGTGCATCGTGCACGTAGAGTTCAGAGATTCCTTTCACAACCATTCCACGTTGCAGAGGCATTTACCGGATTAAAAGGTGTATTCGTCAAAATCGAAGATACCATCAAAGGATTTAATATGATTATGGACGGTAAAGTTGACCACCTTCCCGAATCGGCCTTTAACCTCGTTGGCACAATCGAAGAGGCAATAGAAAAAGGCGAAAAAATCCTTGCTGAATCTAAATAATTATGAGAGTAGAAATAATTACACCCGAAAAAAGCCTTTTTGAAGGAGAATCAACAATGATTCGTGTGCCTGGAACACAAGGCTCTTTTCAGATTTTAAACAATCACGCACCAATTGTTTCGACACTTGAAAAAGGCGTTATATCGATAAGAAAACCAGATGACGAAGAAATAATATTTGAAATCAAAAGTGGACTTGTTGAGTGTAAAAATAATAAAATAATTATTTTAGTCGAATAATAGACCTATCTATTAAACCTTTTGCAGACTTTTCGGTCTAAATAGCTTAATCAAAATTTCATAATTTAATGAAACACATTTCTATTTTATTATTCATATTATTTTGTGGCATTTTTGCTAATGCACAAAACCATTCAGGAAGCGGAAAACCAGGTAGTCAAAACATCGCCGATGGAGTAATCTCCGGATATGTTTTTGAAAAAGAATCAAAAGCTCCAATTGAGTTTGCCAATATTGTTATCTACAGCAAACGAGACTCAAGTATTGTTACAGGCGGAATCACCGATAAAAACGGCTATTTTAAAATAGATAAAGTTAGGTATGGCAAATTTTATGTTGATATTAACTTTATTGGATATGGAAGTCATACCATACCCGAAATAATGATTAAGCCCGATAGTAAAACACTAAATCTAGGTAAAATTTATCTCGAAATAAATGCCGAAATGCTTAAAGAAGTGAGTGTAGAGGCAACCGTTAACAATGTTGATTACAGGTTAGACCGCAAAGTTGTTAATGTTAATCAGGATATTATTTCGGCAGGAGCAACAGCAGTAGAAGTATTAGAAAACGTTCCATCAGTTGAAACAGACATTGACGGCAATGTTAGTTTGCGTGGAACCGAAAGCTTTTTAGTTTTAGTTGATGGCAGACCAAGTCCAATTCAAGGTAGCGAAGCTTTGCAGCAAATACCTGCTAACACTATCGAGTCAATCGAAATTATTACTAACCCATCTGCAAAATACGAAGCCGACGGAGTTGGTGGGATAATTAATGTTGTTCTAAAAAAAGAAAAAAGAAAAGGATACAACGGACAAGTTTCTGCTAACTATGGAACATATAATTCTTATGGAGCAGATGCACTATTCAACTTTAGAACTGAAAAAATAAATTTCTTTGTTGGTGGAGAATATGGAAATAGAATATTTAGAGGCGATGCGATAAGTAACAGCATCTCTTTCCTAAATGGAGATACTACATTTAACCTCAATAAATTCTCCGACTCCTATCGTCTTCGCAAATCAGGAAGCGCAAGACTTGGATTGGATATTTATTTAAACGATAATGAGATACTAACTTTTTCGGGCAGATATGGACTTAGTGGTTACGGTATGGGCTCCGAGGCCTGGGCAGAAAGTTTTTTCATGCATGGTGATTCGTTGTATAACCCATATTATTATCTCACCGAAAACGCAATGCTGGCAAAAAGATCATATTTCTCAGGAGATGTAAACTACATGAAAAACTTTAAAAAAGCCGGTCATGAGTTGCAAATATTTGGAAGCATCGCAGGTGACTTTAGCGACGAAGAAGACAAATATGATGAGTTTGAAACAGATATTTTAAGAAATCCAATTGGGGCTTTACTCTCAGAATATAGAACTATTGAAACCGGTAACGGAAATACTCTAACAGGAAAGGTAGATTATGTTTTACCACTTTTTACAAAGGCTAAATTTGAAGCCGGATATCAAATTAAATACTCTACCCAAGATAATGACTACCGTTACCAAACAATAGTATCACAAGAATGGACCGACGACACAACACGTTTAAACCCTTATATTTATTCAAGAAATGTCCAATCGGGATATTTAATGTTTTCGAATTATTGGAAAAAACTAGGTTATCAATTTGGTTTACGAACCGAATATACCGATCGGTTATTTCATCAAACCACAAGCGACCAAAAGTGGACATATAATAAATTCGATTTTTTCCCATCTGCACACATATCGTATCAATTACCAGCCGACATGCAAGTTTTAGCAAGCTACAGCCGCAGATTAGACAGACCAAGAGGCTGGTATTTAGACCCTTTTGTAGAAGTAATTGACCCAAATAATATTCGTCAAGGAAATCCCAATTTATTACCTGAGTACACAAATTCGTTTGATTTGAGCTTTCAGAAAAAATTTGGGCCAAATTTTATTTCACTTGAAGCATACGCACGTCAAACAACAAATAAAATTGAAAGAATTACAGAAGTTTACGAACCAAACCCCAGTATTTTTGTAATGACATTTGACAACATTGGCGAAGACATATCAATCGGAAGCGAATTGATGGCAAATCTAAATCTAACAAGTTGGTACAACCTCAACATTAGCGGAACAGCCTACTATTACGAAATAATATCCGAAGAATACAACTCTGCAAATACCTTTACATGGCGAACAAGATTAAACAACACATTCAAATTCAAAAAAACTGGAACAAGTTTACAGGTTGGTGGATTTTATCGAGGCCCTTCAATCTCAGCTCAGACCACAGAAGAGGCAATGTGGATGGTAAATGTTGGTGTCAGACAAGATTTTCTTGACCGCAAACTTGCAATTAGTGCTAATATCAGAAATGTATTTTTATCTATGAAACATGAGTCTATTACCGAAACACCGACCATTTATTCCTACAACCTTAGACAACCAAAATATCCAATGTTTAACATCTCTATTACATACAAAATCAACGATTTTAAGAGAAGAAACGACAACGGAGATGAGCAAATAATGGAAGGTGCTGATGATGGTATTTAGAAATTATTAATTTGCAATCAAAATATTTCGATTATTTTTTTGGTAATTAAATAATGATGTTTATCTTTGCAGCCCAAATGTAGAAAAGTTTTAAAAATTTAATAAGATGAAAAAAGGCATACATCCTGAAAAGTATAGATTAGTGGCATTTAAAGACATGTCTAACGAAAATGTTTTTATCACAAAATCAACAGCTAATACTAAAGAGACTATCGAAATTGACGGAGTAGAGTACCCTCTATACAAACTCGAGATTTCTAACACATCTCACCCTTTTTATACAGGTAAAATCAAACTTGTTGATACAGCAGGTAGAGTTGATAAATTCCGTAATCGTTATCAAAAACACCTTGATCAAAGAAAAGAAGGCAAAAACTAAATTTCATAATAATATATTAAAGAAGCTCCTGCAAACGGAGCTTTTTTTGTATCTTTGAAACTGTCAAAAAAATTTAACTATGAATATTATTTTAACTGATAATGGACTCTACAAAAGGTTTTTGCCCTTAACTTTTACACGTTCTGTTGCCGATTACAGAGCGGGAATTCTCACAATCCGCGAAAAATGGGAACATCATCTGGGGTATTTGCCAGAGATTATTACCGAAAAATATCTCCAGAATAAATATCCGACAGAAATCAAAGAAAATTCAATTATTGTTCTTTCATCAGTTATTCCAAATGAAGATTTTGTTAAATTTTTAAACAATATTGGAGATAATGTTTTAACTAAAGATGGAAAAACCATTGCATATCGGCTCAAAAAGAATGATATCTCTGATATTCCAGAGAACAACACAGAGTATCCTGATGATTTAATCACTTTAGAGTCGAATACAGATATCTTTAGTTTAAACGGCAGGTTTATCGAAGATGACTTTGCCTTAATAAGCTCCGGCAGAAACTCCATAAAACTTTCGGAAACGAACACAATTTTTGGAAAACATCCGGTTTTCGCCGAAGACGGTTGCTTTGTAGAGTGTACAACCATTAACACAAACGATGGACCGGTTTACATTGGTAAAAGCGCAAAAATCATGGAAGGCTCGCACATTAGAGGCCCTTTTGCAATATGCGAAAACGCTGAGATTAAAATGGGATCAAAAATATATGGCCCAACGACCATTGGTCCTAATTGCAAAGTTGGCGGCGAAATAAACAATGCGGTTTTCTTTGCAAATTCCAACAAAGCACATGATGGTTTTCTTGGCAATGCAGTTATTGGAGAGTGGTGCAACATTGGTGCTGACAGTAATAACTCTAATCTAAAAAACAACTATGCCATTGTTAAACTATGGGATTACGAAACCGGCAGGTTTAAAAACACCGGATTGCAATTTTGCGGACTAATTATGGCAGACCATTCGAAATGCGGAATAAATACAATGTTTAACACTGGTACAGTTGTCGGTGTTTCGGCTAATATCTTTGGTAGCGGATTTCCTCGTAATTTTGTTCCATCCTTCTCTTGGGGTGGACACGCCGGAATGTCCGAATACAAGCTTAATACAGCTTTTGAAGTAATGGAGAAAGTAATGGCTCGACGAAATAAAGAATTAACCGATACAGATAAAGAAATTTTTGAGCATATTTTTAACCAAACATCTACATATAGAAATTTTTAAACATTTAAAGATTTTATATGTTTAGCAATTGGCACAAGTATTGCCAATACCTTGTGCACAAATTTTTACAAAGCTTAAATGCCATTTTGACAGTATATTTATGGGTAAAATAGAAGATTTTGATTTATATGGAATGTTGCCGGGCGGTGATGAGAGAGATTCAGACATAATCCCGATTGTAACAAATTTTTTTGAGGACGACGAAAAGGATTTGAAAAAATATCCCGAAGAACTCCCAATACTACCTTTGCGCAACACTGTATTATTTCCCGGAGTAGTTATTCCACTTACGATTGGTCGAGACAAGTCTTTTCAGCTTATTAGAAGCATTCAAAACAATACTAAACTGTTTGGTGCGGTCTCCCAAAAGCAAGCAGAAGTTGAAGAGCCTAAACCAGAAGACCTATACTTAATTGGAACAGTTGCCGAAATTTTAAAAGTTATCGAAATGCCTGATAATACAATTTCTGTAATTATTCAGGGTAAAAAGCGTTTCATTATCGAAGATGTTTTTCAAACAGACCCTTTTTACAAAGCAAAGGTAAAATATGTGCCAGAAAGCAAAGCAAGTACTGATGATAAAAACTTTGCAGCAATTGTTTCATCACTAAAAGACCTATCTCTAAAAATAGTTAAACTAAGCGCTTCAATTCCACACGAAGTTTCATTTGCAATAAAAAATATCGACAATTCCTCGTTTTTAATCAATTTTATATGCTCAAACAGCGACATTCCGCCTGCTGACAAGCAAAAACTTCTCGAAATTGGCGATATCAGCAAAAGAGCTGTTAAACTTTTAGAGTATTTGTCAAATCAGGTTCAAATGCTTGAACTAAAGAATGACATACAAATAAAAGTCAAAAAAGAACTCGACAAGCAACAAAAAGAGTATTTGCTACACCAGCAAATGAAAACAATACAGCAAGAGTTAGGTGGTGGACCTGCCGAACAAGAGAAAAAAGACCTTGAAGATCGTGCGTCAAAAATGAAGTGGTCTAAAGAGATTAAAAGTCATTTCGACAAAGAATTAAAGAAACTCGACCATCTTAACCCTGCCTCTGCAGAATTCTCAGTTCAAATAAACTATTTGCACACTGTTCTCGACCTACCGTGGGGAGAATACACTAAAGATAATTTCGACTTAAAGCGTGCAAAAAAAATACTCGACGAAGACCATTACGGACTCGACAATGTAAAAGATCGAATACTTGAACATCTTGCAGTATTAAAGCTAAAAGGAGACCTAAAATCGCCGATTCTATGCCTTTATGGACCTCCCGGAGTTGGAAAAACCTCCTTAGGCAAAAGTGTTGCCCGCGCTTTAGGTAGAAAATATGTCAGAATGTCACTCGGTGGTGTTCACGATGAGTCAGAAATTAGAGGACATCGCAAAACATACATTGGAGCAATGCCCGGCAGGATTCTGCAAAACATAAGAAAAGCAAAGTCATCAAACCCTGTTTTTGTTTTAGACGAAATAGACAAAGTCGGCTCTGATTTTAGAGGAGACCCATCATCAGCACTGTTAGAAGTTTTAGATCCCGAACAAAACACAGAGTTTCACGACAATTTCCTGGAGTTGGAATATGATTTATCCAAGGTTTTGTTTATTGCAACTGCCAATAATATTTCAACTATTAGTCCTGCTTTGAGAGATAGAATGGAGCTTATTGATGTTAGTGGTTATGTGGTTGAAGAAAAAGTTCAAATTGCAAAAAAACACCTAATTCCAAAGCAATTTGAAAATCATGGCATTAACAATTTAAAAATAAAAATCGACGACAAGGCTCTTATCAAAGTTGTAGAAGGCTATACTCGCGAATCAGGCGTAAGAAGCCTCGATAAAAATATCGCTACGCTTGCACGACAAATTGCAAGAAAAGTAGGTATGGACGAAGAAATTCCATCAATAATTACCGAAAATCATATTCAGGAATATTTGGGACATCCTAAATTTATTAAAGAAAAGCACAAAGACGACGATATCGCCGGTGTTGTTACAGGACTTGCCTGGACCGCTGCCGGTGGTGAAATTCTATATATCGAAACTAGTTTGTCAAAGGGTAAGGGAAATCTTACGATTACCGGTAACTTAGGCGATGTAATGAAAGAATCTGCAACAATTGCCTTAGAGTATATTAAATCGCATGCCGACAGTTTGGAAATTGACAATAAAGTTTTCGAAAACTGGAATATCCACCTACACGTTCCCGAAGGAGCTATCCCAAAAGATGGACCTTCGGCAGGGATAACAATGGCTACCGCTCTAGCATCTGCATACACACAACGCAAAGTCCAAAAAAGCATTGCTATGACCGGCGAAATAACCCTTCGTGGAAAAGTACTTCCGGTTGGTGGAATTAAAGAAAAAATACTTGCTGCAAAACGTGCAGGAATTAAAGAAATAATTCTATCCGAAGAAAACGAAAAAGATATAAGTGAAATTAAAGACATTTATATTAAAGATTTAAAATTTCACTATGTTTCTACAATTATCGATGTGCTTAATATCGCTCTTCTTAAACAAAAAGTAAAAAATGCAAAAAAACTTGATTAGATTATTGTCGGTTTGATTGATTGGGTTGTGTAAGGTAAGCTTCTCATCTGCCCTCAAAGCTCTCTAACTATTGCAATGTTTTTACCTTTCCAGACACCTAATAAATTTTTCTACCTCATCAAATACATCTTGCCTATTTCTTTTTTAAAGTACTTGTCGGCTTCGGTAATACGATTGTCAATATCCTGACCATTTATTTTTGCTTTAACCTGGTAGAAATAAACACCGTTGGCAAGCTGATCGCCATACATGTCCTTACCATCCCAAGCGTACTCGGTTATGTTGCGACCAATACGTATCGGACCTAACTCATCAATAAATATAACTTTAACCAACTTTCCGGTTATAGTAAAGATTTCTATCTGCAATTCATCAGGAATTTCGCTTCCGGTTAACTCAAAAACAAAACGAGTACTTGTACTAAAAGGATTTGGATAATTAAGTAAGCGAGTAATTGAGGACTGTGTAATAACCTCAAAATCAACAACATAATCGTTTTCACCTGACTCATTAGATGAAACGTCGGTTGCCTGAACTCTAAGCTGATACATACCATCTTCGTAAAAAACAGGGTTGTAAATAATCTTGCATGAGTTGTCTGGCAAGTCGGCCGGAATCCACTCTATGGTTTCATCAGGATTTGATTGTTCTCCAAAATATATTCTTCTTTCATCGCCGGTTTGTAAATCGGTAAGATAGATTCTGAATAAAGATGTATCGTTTAAGGCTAAGTATTGGTTTTCGTCCTTTAGTTTAATAAGAATTTCGGGTTTTGCAGAAACTATTTCTCCATTCATTATGTAGCGACCATCGAAGCTTACATAAAGAATTGGATTGGTAATGTCTTTTTGAACATAAAAATACTTAACTGCAATATTGTTAAAATGCTGCTGTTCTAATTGATAATATGTTCCGGTATTATCGTCGATCGGGTTGTACTCAACCCAGATACTATTAAGTCCGGTAAGTCCTAAACTTGAATAAACAATAGTGTCTATTAATATATCACCCGAAGGATGTGTTCTTAGTTTACGAGTATCTATGATTGTCGCAATATTATCTGCATCCTGTATCCAATATTTCACCACCAGACTATCCATGTCGAATGTGCTGATATTGCGTGTAGAAACAGCAAAACTAAACTCATCGCCTTCGTTAATTGTGTCGCAACAAAAGTAATATCCCGATTGTGGATCAATTGCAGTTTCGGGGACACCAATAAAGCGTAGTTGCCATTTGTCGAGTTGAGCAGGAGTTTTGTCCGTTTCGTCTTTCGTGTAAAACTCTAGTTTTACATTCGGATATTGCTGATAATCAATGGAATCGTTTAATCCCAAAACCTCGTAATTATCAGTGCCTATTTCGTCAACAACCAGTTCTTCTTCTCCCTGTGGAGTTATTCCATAAATTTTTACCCAGGATTCGTCATCTGTAGGATCTTCCTCTGCATATTGCATCCAGTTAAACGACTCCCATGTATTTGATGGACCAACGACGACACTTTTGATAAAGCCATAAGAAAAATCTGAAATTAGATTTACCTCTTGCAAGCTAATACTTTCTGTTGATGACGACCCCCATCTTTCCTGAGCCGCTGCCGGTGTTCCTTTTTGCGAAAATAAAATATATGGAGCGCCATCAGTAACATTGCGAATATTTGTTGCCCCAAGATCCTCATACGTTTGGAGCAAGTCTTCGTCCCAATTACTAAAATTACCGTTACCCCAAGAGTAGGAAAGAATATAGTGTCCATCGGGAACAATATCAATCATAGCCTTAAGTGAATCTAGACCAACCTCATCAACATAAAAAGAAAAGAAGAAATGCGCACGACTGCTGGAACCACATTTGGGATAATTATGATGTCCAAAATCTTGCATATCCGATGACCAGGCTAATAGTGTTTCGGGATCAATTACAGCTAGCATCATTGACGAAGCCATGCCACAATTCCCAATATCGCCAAGACCATCACCAATAGAACCATCTATATTCCATCCAATTTCATAAATCGTTTGCAAATTAACAATTCCTGTGTTGTAACAATTTAGTCTCTTTGGAATATCAATATACTCAAACTTTTGCGTCAGTGGTAAATAATCAATAAACAAAAAATCGTCTTCCTTAAATTGATTAAAATGCGCTTGCGACCAGCCTTCTTCCCCATCTATATAAATAAAAGAAGACTCTTTCCACACTAAACTGTCGGGATTTTGGTGTTCGCGGCATATACGCCAATAATAAACCCTATTCTCGGTTAAACTAAACGGAACCAACCAATCAACTATTCCGCCTTCTCTCTGCACAACAGCCGAAGTTAATAAAGGACTGTCAAATTTATCAGTGGTATCTATTTGGAACCTATAATCGGCGACACTCAAAAATGGATCTCCTGTACTTGCAATTAAAGTAACTTGAGAATTTGGATATATTGCGTATTTATATGGATAAATTGGAAAAAGGTCGCTCGATTTAATTAAAAAGTTAATTGTAACCTCATTGTTTATTTCGGACAGTTCGTCAATTTGATTATTTGCATCTAAGAAAACTTTTAAATTATTGATGCCCGGTCCATTTTGTCTATCGACAGGGTAGCGAACCGTAATTGTATCTAAATAATTGACTCCGTGCACTAATTTTTGAATTTGCTGTATTGTTCCATTTGGCAAAGTTCTGTCAACAAAAACCAAAAAAGTATCCTGCACTGCTCTGCCAATATTCTTTATAACAACCTGTACATCAAAGCTATCTTGCACGGTAGATATTTCATCGGGAATAAAGCTTAACAACTCAGGAGCAGCAACTAAGTCGGGTTTGTCGTGAGCATTTAAAACAATTGCGGGATCGCCATTTAATGTAAACTCATGACATGTTAGCTCCATACTAACATTTGTACTATAGGACAATTCTGTATGTTTGCATGTATTTATAACCAGCATCCCAATCGGCAAGCCATAAGCTTTATACCCCATTTGTTTGTAAAACTCTGATGAAAAAATGTTAAGGTATGAAGCCAATCCATTATCAACTGTTGCCAAAAAAGCAATTGCACCCTTGTTTGGAATGTTAACCCACGATTCGCTAAAACTATTATATCCGGTTAGATGTACATCGCCCACGAAGCATGAATTAGCTAAAATCATTGGGTATTTGTCCTGATTGCTATAGTTTTCCGGAAAGTCGATATTTTGATCAAATCCTGACGAAGATCCATGTCCAAAGAATGTTAATAGTGTTGACCCGGAATTTATCAAATCTGTTACCGAGTCTGATTGTGTTATTTGTATTGGATCGGAACTGTTTTTTAAAAATGTAGTAACCGAACCTCCAAAAAGGGTGTCCTCAATGATGGATTCGTAATTACTAAGATATGATGCGAAAGTACTTTGTTCTGATGAGTTTGCTCCACCACCAAAATGAACAATTCTTTTCATCCATTCCTGAGTAGAATTAGATTCATAAGTCATTACTTTATCTAGATATTGCAAAATACTTTGATTATCTTTTACGCTTAAGCGTCCAGTTGCAAAAACAGGATTAAAAACATTTCCATCTATACCTGCAGTAATTAGATGATCAGATGATGGATTACCAGATGATGGAACAAGGCAGTTTGCGTAATTAGTCTGATTTTTACGTGCATCACGAAAATGAATCGACTTACCGATAAGCAATAAAAATCTTGGTTTGTCGGCATAATCATAAAACCTTCGCGCAATATTTCTGATTGCAACAGGATGCTTGGTTATTCCATATCCATATTGGTCGTACAAGTGATCAACATCCATAAGTAAAACGTTAAATGTAGAATTACGATATGTTGCATACTGTTGAGCGCCAGAAATTAAACTATTGTGAGTAACAATAAGATAATCAGCATTTTGATTCTCGCTAAAATAGTCTGTGAATTTATTATCAGGACTAATTTTTGATATTCTATCAACCGCTTTATAACCCGATTGATTTATAATTACCATTTTACGTTCGGTGTCGGTATGGTTTACTAATGCCTTTAAAACACCTGATACATTATTTACAACAATACGCTCGTGATTAGTTAAATCATACAAATAAACTGTTGAACCGGCATTAAATCCTGAAATTTCGAGATAATCTTTTGTAGTAGATGTGTTTACTGGAAGTGTAAACTCAAAATAATCTGTAGTCTCAAAATTCCATGTATGTGGATAAGTGATATCAATGTATGAAACTGCATTTCGGTCGTTGACATCGGGTTGAGTTGCGTCGTTTGCAGTAAAAGTAAACTGAATGGACGAGCTTAATTGATTCGTCGGAATATTAATTGTTTGACGCACAAAATCGTATCCGTAATAAGTTTGGTCTATTCTGGTTTGACCAAGAAAATCAACTTTTAACCGATGCGGCACATTTGATGTGGGATAACTTGCAGGAGCACCTACAGCAGCTATTTCGATTCTTGAATTTTGAGATGTTGAATAAATTTCGGGGATAGCAATTGTTTTAGTAACCGGGCTTGTTTCTGTAATTGTCAAATTGTCGAACCATCCTTCGCTTTGCGTAAACAAGGCTCGTGTAGATGCCGGATAATAAGTAGAAGTATAATTTTTTCTAATATTCTTTAAGCAATATGCCTGAGCATTTGCAATATAAGGAGCATAATCGGTCTGATTTACTGGAGTTAGTCGTCTGTTTCCGGTAGAGAAATCCCAGGTTATAAAATATGCCGAAGTGTCATTATAAAAGCTGTAATCATTATTTACCCTATTTGAATTATCATCAAAAAAAGCCTCATCCTGATTTCCGCGGTTTCTTATACCATAAAACTCGATATATCCTGATGGATCAAAAATTCCGGAACTTCCTTCTCCATGAATATAAATATATTGTTCTTCGCCTTTGTAAAACAATTGTATGCCGCGAGGATCGATAACATTAACCGGAATTCCGGCTGCAAGAAGTTGCGAATAGGTTATTTTATATATTCCATCCTGACTAACATGAATTTTAAAATACTGCTTGTCGTAATCAATCCACTCATTTCCATAATTTTGAGCATAAAGAAAACTCGATGCATATAAAATATACATTAAAACAACTATATGTTTTACTTTTTTAATCATAGCATAAAATTACAAAAAAATGTAATCCAACTACAAAATTATGTAAAAAAGCGCTAATTATAACTTGGCTGATCGGGTTTTGCAAATAAAGAACTGGAATTAAAAGTATAGCTCAATGAGAAAATATGTGAATACAAAGCGATACTTTGATTTCCTATATCTGTTAATGCATAGTCGAGTCTAAAGCCAAAATATTTTATTCCCACGCCAATATTAGGTTGCCACGAAAAATCGTTAGTTCCGTCAAACTCAGGGATTTGCTGAAAGTTATTAACTCCTGCACGAGCAAACACGATATCGCTATATCCGAGTTCTACACCAAAAGAAGGGTCGATACTAATTAGATCAGTTTTTATTAGAGTGTTTCTCTTACCATCAGTAGTTGTATTAAGCCCAATTTCGGAATAAAGATTAAACTTGTCGGTAATTTTAAAATCGTAACCAGCACCAAGCAATAATCGTGGCAGTGTAAGTTCCAAACCATTTTCGGGCACTTCGTTACCGGTAGCCTCGAACACATCGCGCAACAAATCCTGATTAAACTTCCAAGCATTAAAAGTAGAAGTTGCATCCCTAAGATTTGCTCCAAAACTAAAATTCCCGGTTTGATACATTGCAGAGACATCAAAACCAAATCCCCAAGCGTTTGCAAAATCGCCTGCATTTCGTCTTATTAGCTTTACATTTCCACCAACACTAAGCCCTTCGATTGGCAATACTCTGGCGTAAGAAAAGAGAAATGCATAATCGGCAACTGAAAACGACGAAATTCTGTCATATCTGATATTGCCGTCACTGTCAACCAAATCGAGTGTGTTCGGAATATCATCCACTCCAAATCGTATCATCGAAATACCAGCCGCAGACTTATCATCAATTTTGTATGATGCACCAATAAAGTCAAACTTAGCAACTCCTGCAAAATACTCTGAGTGCATAGCACCTATTTCCATTTGCTTGTCGAGTTTTGTTAAGCCTGCCGGATTCCAATAGACCGAACTTATATCGTCAACAGACGCAACAACAGAATTTCCCATTGCAAGAGCACGACCTCCAACACCAATTGCTAAAAACTCGTTACTATATTTTGGAGCAACCTGAGCAAACAAAGAATTTGCTGCAAATATTATAATTATTACTACTTTTGTCTTTAAGTTCATAAATGATATTTTATCATATAACAAAATAACAACATTAATTGTTAATTATTGCGAAACATAAAGATTTTTTTTAGTTAAAAAGTGAAAATTAGACAAGTAATACCTTCATTTATAACAAGTTTGAACTTAGTTTCGGGCTCGTTGGCAGTTTTTTTTGCCTTTAGCGGCGAAATAAAGATTGCAGTTTTATTGATTATAATAGCAAGTGTTTTCGATTTTTTTGATGGATTTGCTGCACGAATGTTAAAATCTGTTTCGGAATTTGGGAAACAACTAGATTCTCTGGCCGACTTGATAAGTTTTGGATTTGCTCCTGCATCGATTTTTTACAATTTATATCTGATAAAAAATGCTGATAATCAAATATTTGCATATTTCGCAATACTTTTGGTGGTATTTGCAGCTTTAAGATTGGCAAAGTTTAACATCGACCCCGAGCAAACGAGCGAATTTAAGGGATTGCCTACTCCGGCAATGGCCTTATTTATCATTTCGATTTCTTATTATTGTTTTATTGAGAAAACTAATATTTCAGAATTTTTATGCTCTACGATAGTTTTCGTTTTAATAAATATTGTATTCTCGCTGTTAATGATTTCTAACATTAGATTGATGTCATTAAAAGTTAAAAGTTTAAGAATCAGAGAAATATATTGGCAACTGATACTAATACTAGGAGCAATAATTTTGTTAATAATATTTAGATTTTTAGGAATTGGATTGACTATATTTTTATATCTTGCCATCTCATTTTTAAAGCAAATTTTGACAACAAAAAAAAAGTAATAAAATGAAATTTTTAGCACAAGTAAACGTAATGCCGCTTAAAGCTTTACTCGATCCACAAGGCAAAGCAGTAATGAATAGCGCAAAAAAAACAGGATTTAATACAATTTCCAATGTTAGAATAGGTAAGCATATTGATATTGAACTAGAAGCTGCCGACAAATCAGAAGCTGCCGGAAAAGTTGATGAGTTATGCAAAACTATCTTATCAAATCCGATTATTGAATCGTACGAATTCAATATTTTTGAAATTTAAAAAAAATTATTGCAAAATAATAATTTAGGTTGTATATTTGCATCCTCAAAAATGGTGATTGTAGCTCAGTAGGTTAGAGCACCGGATTGTGGTTCCGGGGGTCGTGGGTTCGAATCCCATCTATCACCCAAAAGAACCAGCCTCGCTATGCGAGGCTTTTTTGTTTTAATCCCAAACGTCAAAAACGCAGTTTTTGTAAGTAAAGGGATTAAAACAAAAACAAGCTGTTTGAAAAAACAGCTGGTTCTTTTGA
>JAFGVU010000242.1 GCA_016937855.1 Bacteroidales bacterium
AGTGAAAGTCAAGGTCGAAAAAATGTGAAATATTCTCTTTTGGCGCAAGTTTTTGGTGTGAAACAAACCAAAAACTGTGACAAAAGAAAAGTATGTGTTTGCCCTGTAGGCTGACTGCTTCGTTTTTGAAAAAATTATATTTTTGTTAGTGCAATCAATTTTGTATTTTTACACAATAATGATTAAATATGCAACAATTAAAGCCATTAGCTGAACGATTACGACCAAAGAGTTTTGATGATTATGCCGGTCAGGAGCATCTTGTTGGTAAGAGTGCCAGTTTGAGAATTTCGGTAGAAGCAGGTAAGTTTTCATCAATGATACTTTGGGGACCTCCCGGAGTAGGGAAAACCACTTTAGTAAATATTATCAGCAATCTTACAAGTAGGACAGTTTATACTTTAAGCGCTGTTAGTAGTGGTGTTAAGGATGTGCGTGAGGTTATAGAAAAAGCGCAAAAACAAAATTTGTTCTCAAAGGCAAATCCAATATTGTTTATCGATGAAATCCACAGATTTAGTAAATCGCAGCAGGATTCTTTACTTGGTGCTGTCGAGAATGGAACAATTACTCTTATTGGAGCAACAACCGAAAATCCATCATTTGAAGTTATTAGCCCATTATTGTCGCGTTGTCAGGTGTATGTGCTTAAACATTTGGAAGAGAAAGATCTCGATTTTTTAATCGATAAGGCAGTTAAAGAAGATGCTGAACTAAAAAAGTTGAAAATAAACATTAAGGAAAGAGATGCACTTTATCGTTTTTCGGGTGGTGACGCAAGAAAACTATATAATTTACTTGAAATACTGACAAATGCCTGTTCTGATAAAAAGTTGACAATAACTAACAAACTTGTTGTTGAAAGATTGCAGGAAAATATTGCAATTTATGACAAATCAGGGGAGCAGCATTATGATGTGATATCAGCTTTTATTAAATCAGTTCGAGGTACTGACCCCGATGCTGCTGTTTATTGGCTTGCAAGAATGCTTGCAGGAGGGGAGGATATAAAATTTATCGCAAGACGATTAATTATTCTTGCAGCTGAGGATATCGGATTAGCAAACCCAAATGCTTTACTAATTGCAAATGCTTGTTTTGATGCTGTAAGCAAAATTGGAATGCCCGAGGCACGTATAATATTGTCGGAAGCTACAATTTATTTAGCAACAAGCCCTAAAAGCAATTCGGCATACCTCGCTATCGACAAAGCTCTCGATATAGTTAAACAAACCGGAGATTTGCCGGTTCCTCTGCATTTGAGAAATGCCCCCACAAAACTAATGAAGGATCTTGATTACGGAAAAAATTATAAGTATCCGCATTCGTTTAAAGGAAATTTTACAAATCAACAATATTTGCCCGATGCCTTGTCTGATAGTAATATCTATGAATTTGGAATTAATCCCAAGGAATATGCTGTTAAAAAGTATCTCTACGACCTAGATAAGAATAAAGAATAAAGAGTTGTTAAAATTTAAGTTTTAAATTTTTTTTATATTGCTCCCCACAAAAGCGCTAAATCGTCTAGTTGCTCTCCATCCAGAACTCTTACAAGCCGACACCATCCACATACGCGATACAACCATAATTTCCGAAACCAGGATAGATACATCATTCAATCAAAATCGCATAAAAGATACCGTTATCATCACCAAAGAAAAGCTCACAGTAAAAATACATCAAGTCCTGGACAATGGTTATGTTGAAGCTGATCATGCGGCTGATACTGTTGTGGTGGAGAGGGAGGTGGTTGTGGAGAAAATCAATGTAAAAGATAATGCTTCCAAGTCCGGAAATGGAGCATTTAATTTGTTTGGTTTGTATAACTAGGGGCTGCTGAAAAAGTCTGGCGTGCCTCAGCTTTAAGGCGGCAAGGCGAAGATGTATAATAATACTTCGAGCCGCAGACAACGAAAAAGATGGGGTGCGCCAGGCTAACTAACACATTTACAATAGATTATAGTCTTTAAACAATTCTTCAAAAAAAGTGCAAACAAAGTTTTGTTGTATCAAACATTAGATTGAAAAATTCTTTTTTGAAGCTAAGTGCAAGCTTTTTTGACCGCAGGATTCAAAAACCTTGCATTAAATGTTTTTAAATCACAATCAACTATTGGATAATCAATGTGTTAAGTGTTTTTCAGTAGCCCCTAACTATAGAATCTATATCCTTATTTTATTGGGAATTTTGTTTTTGTTGGTGGTTTGGAGGGGGTGTCCGAGGTAAAAATACAATTTAATTCAAAACTAATTAGTTTGAAATATAGACGCCATCATCAATTGAGTTAAATCTTAGTCCTATTTGTATTATCCAGTCATTTTATTTACTATTTTTGAATTATGGTAAATAAAAACATAAACAAAGTAAATTTAATTGAAAAAGATTGTGCTCCCACACGATGCAATCGTGGAGCGGTGTTTCTACCCCTGTTGGCGCGAATTTTATTATCAGGGCCCTCTACCAACAAAATCTTCTCAGAAATCTCAATACTACAAAACTTTTCCTAATTTTACCTCTTGCAAAATGTCTGTATTTCATTTGCAACAAATAATTATCTTTGCAATAGGACCAATTATTATGAAAAACGAAATCATCATATACCAAAACGAAGACTCCGCAACAAAGATTGAGGTCAGGTTGGAGGATGAAACAGTGTGGCTGACCATTGAACAAATTAGTGTCTTGTTTGGTAGAGATAGGACTGTAATTAACAGGCATATTAATAATGTTTTTAAAGAGGGAGAGTTGGAACGCAAAATGGTGTGTGCAGTTTTTGCACTAACCACTAAACATGGTGCAATTAAAGGTAAAACGCAAATTAAAAACGTTGAGCATTTTAATCTTGATGTGATTATTTCTGTTGGGTACCGTGTTAAATCAAAGCAGGGGACATTATTCCGTATTTGGGCGAATAAAGTTCTTAAAGAGTATCTTTTAAAAGGCTATTCTGTGTCAAATCGTGTTGCTAGATTAGAAGATGATGTACATTTGTTAAAGGAAAAAGTAAAAGAGTTTGACTTTCAACTAAAAACAAATCTTCCACCAAACGAAGGAATTTTTTACGAAGGTCAAGTTTTTGACGCTTATGTTTTGGCTTGCGACATTATTAAAACTGCAAAAAAGTCAATAATTTTGATTGATAATTACATTGATGATAGCGTACTTACGCTGTTAACCAAACGACAAGAAAGCGTAAGTGCAACTATATACACAAGAACAATTTCAAAACAGTTGGAGCTCGACCTCAAAAAGCATAATCAGCAATATCCACCTATTGAAGTTAGGGCGTTCACAAGATCGCACGACAGATTTTTAACCCGCATTATGTGTTAGGACTTCGTGATGAGGCAGTAAATTCCACAGAAATCAAGTGTTTCGTGAGATAAGCGTACTTACCAGTACGGTTATTGAGGGAAGCACAGTAAAACGGTTGATTTCAAAGGGATTTGCTGGCGTAATAGATTTTCTAATACATAAGGCGGGTTTAATTATTGATAACGAGATTGTATATCATATTGGAGCATCGTTAAAAGATTTGGGTAAGAATTGGGTCGCTTTTTCAAAAATGAATCTCGAAAGCTTTGATATGATAAATAGACTTGGGGTTTAGATGATCCGCTACCTTTAGATTTGTAATTGCAAATCTAAAGGTAACGGGGGTACTTAGAAGTTTTATTTATTTTTAGAAGATTACTAACGTGATCTTCGTTTTTGGTTTTTGTTACCCAAATCTTTTAACACCTGCTTTTCTGCGAAAGACTGGTTGTTAAAATTTAAGCTTTTAATTTATTTTGAGAAGATTACTAACGTGATCTTCGTTATTGGGTTTTGTTACCCAAA
>JAFGVU010000243.1 GCA_016937855.1 Bacteroidales bacterium
ATCCACGTGCGCATAACCTCCTACGCCGGCTGAAATCTGGATTTTGTAGTTGTCCTTCTGCGTATCCACCTCCAGGTTGATCTGATAAGTTTTTTTCCGCTCGTTAAACCGGACCTCCAGGCTCTTGGCCTGCTCCTTAAACTTGATGCCGCCCTCAGTATCGCCGTAATCAACATGGTATGCACGCCCGAAAAACGGCAACCACGATTCAACCCACGTACTGTCAACGGTCAGGTCGTAAACCGGGGTGAGGTCGATTTTGGGCCCCGACAACGGAATAACACTTTGGGCCACAAACCGAAACTGTCGGCTTTCAATCCATTCCGTCACTTCTTTTTCTTTTTGTGCCCGTCGCTCCCTGGCCGTCAGCTTTTGGGCATAGCCCACATTCAACCCGACCAACGCGACCGCCAATAAAATAATCAACCGTTTCATAATTTGCTGTTTTTCAGATTCTACGAAATTCTTCGCAAAATAGATGCCGTAACGTATTTTAATAAACCAGTAGCGATGAGGCACCCGACGTCGGTTAGGAACCAAAAATACAGAATGAGTTTTGCGTAAAATTACCCATTGATTTTACCATGTTTTAACTGGAAATTTAATAATGAGAAGCCATTTGATGTTATGATAATACATGTTGGTAAAAATATCACCGATAAACCGCCTCCGGTACTGAACTCTTCAGTTTGATTCTTCATATTTATACAAAAAAACATCCTCTTCGGGGAACGATCCAATCCATCGTTCCCCTTGGTGTCAAAAGTTTAGTAAAGAATGGTTCATCATTTTACTGTAATAACGACACATTTATCAATCTATTCTTTCTTCTGCCTTATTAAAAAACGAAAAAATGAAAAAATTATTACTCCTGTCCATCATGGGATTTGGCATAGTCCTTAATGTACATTGCCAGATTGTCGAACTTATCGGGGAGGGAGTTCGGGATGAAGTTAATCCTGTAACCCTAACTTTCACCGATACCGGCACAATTGACTCTGTTAGAGTTGAGGCTGCCGGTATTTTCAGGGGGACAACACCCGGCACCGTCCTATTCAATGGGGAAGAATGTATGTTTACCCTTGCAGAAAATGACTATGCCCCAACTGTAGATAACGGGGGTTCTCAAAACTGGGGTTACTATGCCAAAACTTTCACCAGCGGATTTGAAAGCGGCATAACTCTGAATAAAAACGAGCAGGGAACACAAATCGTTTCTTTCATTGCTTATATTTTCAGAGAAGATGGCGGTCCCGGGATTTACAATGCGGTCAACTACAACCATACATTTTTCTTTGTTAATGGTTCTGGAGACCCGTACACCTATCAATTCAATATTCCACCCTCTGGAGGGGACAGGGACATCGAGGTATTGGTTCCATTCAGCGAACTGACAGAAGACGGCAGACATGTAATGGGATCCCTAACTGCCGGTACGGTATCCATTAATTTCGATTTTGACTCAAACAACCAAGGAGAACTTTTAAATATCCAGGACTTTGTACTTCCGGATGTTCCGGGCGACGTAACCGAGGCCAACCTGTCTATTTATTCTCCCATTGAAAGTATTGATGGAAAAAAGGGGGATTCATTCCTGACAAGCTCCGTACTACTTACAACAACGGTAGATCAAGGCTGCACGCTAACACAGGGCTACTGGAAAACGCATTCGGAATATGGCCCGGCCAGTAAACCGGATCCTACCTGGAATTTATTGACAAACGGACCTGACACGGAATTCTTTCTATCCGGAAAAACCTACATCGAAGTTTTGAATACACAGCCCAAAGGAGGGAATGCTTATTACATGCTGGCACACCAATACATCGCCGCGGAGCTCAACATGCTGGCTGGTGCCTATTGGGGAGACATAACGGATGAGTTCAATGAGGCAACAACGCTACTGTTATCCTACACACCCGCCAATATCGGGGCGCTAAAAGGGAATAACCCGTTAAGAAAAGATTTCGAGGAATTGGCTGGCACGCTGGATGACTTCAACAACGGGACAATCGGGCCAGGCCATTGTGACGAAGGATACGAACTATCAGAAAAATCAGCCCAAATTAATCCGGAGGGCGCTCCACTGGAAATTACGGATTTTTCAGTTTATCCGAATCCCGTATTATCGCATGCGACCATCTCTTTCACCCCGGTCTATGATGGAACTGCCACCATTGACCTGTACAACCTGATGGGCCAAAAAACAGCCAGGTTATTCAGTAAGAATGTTTCCAAAGATCTACCGGAGCACATCTCGGTGGAAAACGGAGAGTTCAAAGAAGGCACATACATTCTGGTCATTCAAAACGGCCCGACAACCCAAAGCACGAAAATCGACATCAAGAAATAGAAAGGTATAATTCTGATTTAACGAGGGTGTCTCATAAAAACGAGACACCCTTTTGTGTTTAACTGGAACCGAAAACGATTATTGAGAAGCACTCATTTTTAAAGAGATACCGAAACAAGTTCGACATGACGCTCTGTTAAAAGGGTGCAGAAACGGCATTACGGAAGTAAAACGGCTGGGTAATTTTACCCATAAACCAAGCAGCCACCCTGCACATCCACATCCATCCATCTGGATAACAACTACATACATAAAACGCGAAGAAATCTGAGGGTAATCACGACTTGAAATCAATCTAAATAATCAGGAATTTTGATTCATACATGATGTTGAATGTCGCCCGGACAAGCCCCAAAAAAAAGGCAAGGAGATGGGACGCAAGAAGCGAAGCTGTGAGAAGACAGAACAAAATCGAAAAATATCAATCTGATTTTTCTCCTCCCTCAATTTACAAGTAAAATACAAATCATCTTCCTATCCTATGATCACTATTTCAAAAAAAGATATTTGGTGGAGCTATTTTGCCCAGTTTTTTAATATCTCGGCGGGTATTATTGTATTACCTCTCATTCTAAGAATGCTATCCGTCGAGGAGATCGGGATGAACTACCTGATGCTGACCATTGGATCTATGGTTGCCTTATTCGATTTTGGTTTTGCACCTCAATTCGGACGGAACATTACTTATGTATTTAGCGGTGCGCAGGAATTAATGAAAGAGGGGGTAGATAATACCCAAAATAAAAGTGGAATAAACTACCGTTTGTTGGCAAATATGATACACACTGCAAAGTATGTGTATCTAAAATTGGCAGTCATTGTGTTGCTACTCATGTTAACATTGGGAAGTTTGTACATAAATAATATAACAAATGGTTTCTCCAATGTAGATAATTCTTTTGTTATTTGGCTAATTTTTTCCATATCGACATTTTTCAATATTTACTACTCCTATTATACCTCCCTTTTAACAGGGAAAGGTTTAATCATGGAATCCAAAAAAGCAGTTGTGCTCTCCAGGCTGACATATATTTTACTGACTTGTACTTTTCTATATTTTGGATTGGGTTTGTTGGCGGTTGCATTGGCAAATTTAATCGCCCCTTTTGTTAGTCGATATATTGCATATTATTACTTTTTCACCCCAGAATTTAGAAAAAAAATAGGCGTTCATAAAATATCAAAACAAGAGAAGATTGAACTATTTAAAATCATATGGCATAATTCAAAAAAACTTGGAATTGTGTATGTCTGTGGTTATGTTATCACCAAGTTAAGTCTTTTTATGGCTGGTTTATACTTGTCATTAACCGACATTGCTTCATTTGGTCTGATGATACAGTTAGTAACTTTGATAACAAGTGTTTCAGCAACTTTATTTGTAACCTATCAACCTATGTTTTCTTCCTTACGAGTTAATGGGAATAATCATTTACTAATGAAGGTGTTCGCATTCTGTATGAATGTTCAATATTTGTTATACCTTATAGGAACACTTTTTCTCGTGTTTTTGGGGCCGTGGATCTTATCTTTAATTGGCTCAAATGCGACATTGCCATCACGGCTGATTTTGTTACTATACGCTTTAGTTGTTTTATTGGAAACAAATCATTCAAACTTTGCAACTATCATTGTTACAAAGAATAATATCCCATTTGTCAAGTCAGGAATAATTTCTAGTGGTTGCATAGCATTGGGAAGTTTTCTTTCCCTGGAATACACAAGTTTAGGAATATTGGGTTTAATATTGGTGCAGGGATTAACGCAACTGGCCTATAATAATTGGAAATGGCCACATGTTGTTTTAAAAGAATTTAATATATATTTTATCTCATTTCTATTAATTGGCGTAAAGGAATCTTTAAATCACACAATACAATATGTACCATGGTTAAAAAAAATACCGATTATTTTAAGATCGTAGATAATTTCGCAAAAACAGCACATATCCCATCTATTGCGGTTTTTGAATCAACGTTGGACTTTATTCCTAAAGTCACAATAGCCATACCTACTTATAAACGACCTAAGCTCTTAAAAGAAGCACTTGACAGTGCGATCAATCAAATGGATTATTTTGATTATGATATAATTGTAGTCGATAATAATCCCCAAAGAGGCTGTGAAACGGAAAAATTGATGCTATCTTATAAAAGTCCCCGATTGAGCTATTATAAGAATGCAGAGAATATTCAAGTAACAGGAAACCTCAACCGCTTGTATACACTTGCAAAAGGTGAATATGTTGTGATGCTTCATGATGACGATTTATTATATCCAGACTATCTTTCTATTCTTTTTCAAATTGTAAACAAATATAAAGGTAGATACAATGCATTTTCTCCTCCATATATTGAGCATAACGCAAGGGGAGCAAATAAAATACCTGAAAGAACACAGTCAATTTCTTTTTATGCCCAGGAATTGAAGATGGCTAATTTTCTTTGGGCATACGTTGGTGGCCCAGTTTCGGGTATGTGCAGCAAAAAACATTCTGTTCTGAAGATTGGAGGTTATAATCAAGATTTTTACCCATCAATTGATTATGATTTTATAGTAAGATTTGTACATCAGTATAAAATATGCAGATTATTTGGCTATCCACTGAGTATTTATAGGATTCAAGAGAATAATATGAGTAGCAAAGCTGAAGTTTTATTGGGGTTTGTGGCTTCCGATACAGCAATTAAGAAAGGCATTTTAGCTACGTATGAATATAAACTTCTAAAGTACCTCTGGGTGCGATATATTAATGTATTTGTTTTTAAATTTCTAGAGTACATGACAAAAACCTGGGACAATAAAGAAATTGAAATTAATGAAGAATTGTACTCAATGGGATATCATTACAGTTGGGCTGATTTATTTATTTATAAAATAATGAACAAATATAGAAGAATTGCGTCCAAACAAAAGAGATTCGAAAAAATAGCCGGGATAAAATGAAAATATTATTTATTCTACGTATTGAAGTAATTCCTGAGATTGGGGGTGTTGAACGTGTAACATACGCCCTTTCAGATTATTTTCGCAAGGAGGGTATTGAAATTAGTTATCTGTATTATTCCATCAAATCGACTACGAGTACCCAATCACATCACGGCATAAAAACCTATTTTTTACCCAATCAAGAAAACATTGGAAGTATAGAAAACCAGGCATACATAAGTCGTATTATCAAAGATAACTCTATTGATATTGTCATTAATCAGGATGGGATGACAGGCTCTGTTTCAGAATTACTTCGGAAGGGATTACGAAAAACTGATTCGAAGCTTATCTCTACTTTGCATCGAATGCCACATGGTTATAAATTGTACAGGAAATTGTTTATAAACATCTTAAAGGCAAGCCCATCAAGCATTAATGTTTGCATAAAAAAACTAATTGCTACCCCACTCAGTTTTGTATTCTATCATAAACGTTATTTAAAATATTCAAAACTATCTATCAAATATAGCCATTCGCTTGTTGTACTTTCTGAAAGTTATATAGATTTAATGCGTAAGATTTTAAAGGCAAATAAAAATAATATAATTGCTATTCCCAATCCACTACCATTTGATGTAACCTTAAATAGATTAGATTTAAGTAATAAAAAAAGGCAAGTGTTATTTGTTGGTCGACTAGAATATTCTGCAAAAAGAATAGATCGTTTAATCCGAGCCTGGGAAATGATTGAGAAAGAAGTGAGTGATTGGAAATTAGTAATTGTTGGCGGTGATGGTGGAGATGAAAAAGAGATTGCACAAAGAGAAGAATTTTATCGATTGAAAAACTTAGCACAATCCCTGCATTTACAAAATGTTGAATTTGTTGGAAGGCAAGATCCACAACCTTATTACAGGGATAGTCAGATATTTTGCATGACTTCAAGTTACGAAGGATTCGGGATGGTATTGATTGAAGCGATGCAATTTGGTGTTGTACCGATGGCCTTTGGAAGCTATCCGGCTGTTTTTGATATCATTAAACATGAGGTAAATGGATTAATAATTGATCCATTTAACATCGAAGAATATGCAAATAATTTAAAAATGCTGATTTGTGATGAGGAAAAAAGAAGGAATATGGCCCGCGAGGCGATAATTTCTTCAAAAAAATTTTCTGTCGAAAATATCGGTAAGCAGTGGATCGAGTTATTCAATGAATTAAAGAGCCAGAAATACGACGAGATTAATAAATAGATTTGTATTTTATAAAAAAACGAAATCATAAAGGGCCTTGATTAACGCATGAAAGCTGTATCTTTCTCCTACTCTCAAAAAATCTACCAAAGAATCCTGGCGGGATTTGCCCTTTTCTCATTAGGTGTTAACCCGCTTATTAACTTCAATTCTGCTGCGATTCAGACCTTGCTCTGCTGTATGGGATGGTTGCTTATTATTGCCAATCTTTATCAAATAAAGAGCTTTTTTATCCCATTTGTAGGTACACAACGGTTTTTATTTATATTATATCTATTTTTGGCATCCATAATGATTTTTCGTGGGTACACGATTGATTACCGATTTCCATGGAGCAGTTTGCAAGGAGCCATTAGAAACCATTTATCTTCACCATTCTATATTTTACCATATTTCTTACCACTGTTTATATTGATTGGGATTCAACGGTTTGAATTTAAGACTTTCGCCAAGTTAAATATTTTATTCAATACCCTTTTTGTCCCGTTTTTCTTATTAAACATTCGCACTATTTACAGTATAGGTTCCGCTAGTTTAACAGGAGGGCTAACGGAAGATGCGAATGCAGGATTAGCCGAATATACCGCTGGATTTTTTGTCGAAACAAGTTTCTTTCTTTTATGCAAAGACTTCCTTTCCAAAAACCAATGGAGATTTAATCTGGCAATCTGGGTGCTGGCTACACTTACGTTAGCTATTGGGGCAAGACGAGGTCAGCTGTTAATGATGTTGTTACTCGGATTGTCCGCAACGTTTCTATATGTACAGTCATTTAAAGGCGCACGAAAAATATTCAGTATCATCGGGGTTATTTTTATCGTCTTGATGTTAATCGGATTTTATTTTTATGTTGAAAATACACTTTTCGCATTCTTAAACGACCGGGGCACTTCAGATACCCGAAGCGGTGTAGATAAAGCCTTACTTGCCCAAATGAACACGTTCGAGTTATGGTTTGGGAAAGGATTAAATGGCAGATATTTTATGCCGCAATTTCGAGATAATTTACTTGGGGGCTGGCGTTATGGATCAGAAACGGGTTTTTATACTCTTGTGCTAAAAGGGGGATATGTATTGGCAATCGCCTATATTTTAGTTTTATTGATTCCGGCCTTAAAAGGAATTTTCAAATCGAATAATAGCTTTACAAAAGCATTGGGGTTATATATTGTTCTCAGTATAATTGAACTTTACCCATTTGGATGGCCTATGTTTAATATTAAATTCCTAATAATATGGATCGGGGTAGCATTCTGCTGGAATCCTGTTATCCGAAAAATGAATAATACAGACATAAAAGACACTTTTTTCTGTTATGCTTAAAACACGCTGTTTATCTCATTCACTTTCCAGAACATTTTAGAAATTTTCCCCGGAATAAATGTCTGGTTGGATGTACTACTTGAGTAAATAGCAAAAATATTTCTAAAACCACGTTTTAGCTAATGAATTCTAATGTATTGAAATATAAATCCAAGTGTCGGTTCAGTGCAAAACACTGTAAATATTACAAAAAATTCAAGACATATATAAGTTCTGCCACTAAAGAACAACATTCATGTATATTTTGCGTTATCAAATTGACATACAGTCTCTTAGGGCTTCTACCACCTGTCGGAGTCTTGATTTTTCCAAAGCGGAATCCCTTCTATAAACTGTTACGAATACGTAACTGGCGGGAGTAATGGACAAACATTAAAATCATTTCAAATAGACGGGATCACATGCTTTCAATTACTAATCAAATCATTTTATGCCAACCAAAGCTGGATAAATGAACTAAACTATAACAACCAGCGAATGAGCTTAAGTTCAAGCTTTGACCTTAAACGTTAGAATCCTATGATAATTTTACACGCTGATGGCCAGACATGCAACAAATTATTTACCTACCTGAATTATGCTGCTGACAGCATGGATTCGGGAGAAATAATTGTTGTCCTTTCACCTGACATCACGACGAGAGATTACCCGAATTTACTCAACTCTGGAATTATACGATATCCGTTTTATTCTAAGCTATTGGCATATCTTATCGGATATCGGACTTACATTAACTTACTACAACTAATAATGGGTAATAAGTACATTATCAGGATATTCCAAATTTTCTTCAGGTGGATTCCTTCAATTAGTTTCATTAAAGCCCCAACTGGTTCACATAAAAGCGACAACACTCAAAAGTACGCGAATGAACTCAAAACTCTTTTTACACCAAATTTAGAGATTACCAGGGAAGTTGAAGTATATTTTCAATCTGTCAGGAAAGTTTCAGAAATAATATGTGGAGTCCATATACGATACGGAGACTATAAAACTTGGCAAGGTGGAAAATATTATTATTCAATAAAACAATATCATTCTGTAATGCTAAAAGTTAAAGAGTTATTTTCCACCCAACTTATTTCATTTTTTATTTCCAGCAATGAACACATTGATCTTTTGCAATTTACAGATTGCAACTGTTTTATCTTACCAGATAGTACATCAACGAAAGATTTATATGGATTAAGTATATCTGACTACATTATTGGGCCTCCTTCTACATTTTCAGGATGGGCCTCCTTTCACGGAAACACTCCGCTTCACTTTATTGAAAAACCGGATGCAAAAATTAATTTGGCTTCTTTCAAATATATCTCAGAAATTTGGTGTTAAATAATTCCGAATAAAAAGACTCATCAACTCAAATAATCTAATCAAGAAAAATAACATGAAAGTTCTTTGGATTACGAATTCTCCATTCCCTGAGGTTTTTGATGAACTAAAACAGAAAGCCCCAGTTACTGTAGGATGGGTACATGCTTCAGCGATGGAGCTAATCAATCAAAATCCCGAATTAAATCTGGGCGTTGCTTCTTTCTATTCTGGGAAGGATTTGAGGCAGATAAAAACAAACAATATCACCCATTTTTTAATCCCGCAAGAGTTGAGGGAAATTGATAGAAATGGAAAAAATGACTCTTTTTGGAATCAAATCAAAACTCAATTTAATCCAGATGTTGTACACATACATGGCACCGAATACCCTCATTCGTTTAACTATGTAAGAGCGTGTGGTTCTGACAAGGTTGTTGTATCCATCCAAGGTCTGGTAAGTATATACGAACGATATTATTTAGGAAATATCGAAAAAAGTGATTTGGTAAAATCAACAACACTAAGGGATCTGGTAAAGCTCGATACAATTTTTACTCAAAAAAGATACATGCAAGAAAGAGGAAAATACGAAAGATTGCTCATAAGAAAGGTTAATCATATCATTGGAAGGACATCCTGGGATAAAAATCATGTATGGTCAATTAATCCAAATGCGACTTATCATTTTTGCAATGAAACTCTTCGCCCAGCTTTTTACAAAAATCAATGGTCGATTGAAAACTGCGAAAAGTATAGCATTTTTATTAGTCAGGCACAGTACCCAATAAAAGGATTTCATCAATTGGTAAAAGCTTTACCAATTATTCTTGAACACTACCCTGAAACAAAAGCATACATTGCCGGGCATAATTATTTTACAAACAGGGGGATTCGACTGCAAGGATTTGGGAAATATGTCAATTCCTTAATTAAAAAAAACAATCTGGCAGATCACATTTTTTTTATAGGTTTGTTAAATGAGGAAGAGATGTGCCAGCGATTTATTGATTCTCATGTCTTTGTTTGTCCATCAGCCATAGAGAACAGCCCTAATTCTGTTGGAGAAGCACAGTTACTAGGAGTTCCTTGTATTGCTTCATATGTTGGAGGAACTATGGATATGATTTCTCACGATGAAACTGGTCTTTTATATCGATTCGAAGAAGAAGAATTATTGGCATCACAAATTTGCAGGTTGTTTTCTAATAACAATTTAGCCAAAAAAATTTCGGAGAATAGTAGAATCACCGCATCTGAAAGACATAACAAGATACAGAATGCGACCACTCTTCTTCAAATATATTCAAGAGTATCATTAAGCAATGAAGGATAAGGTTTGACGCGGTATATACCCATGCAAGGAATACATGGCCTTATAATCAAATAGAAAAATTAATTACAAATTGGTTTAATCTGTTTAAAGTAAAATTATTTCTTGTATTATGGATACGACTAATATAGCAGCTATAATGACTTGTCACAATCGTAAAGACAAAACTTTAAACTGTCTGAAAACCTTATTCCAGGCTTCACTCCCCGAAGGATGTTATCTTGATATACATCTGGTAGATGATGGCTCGACTGATGGAACTAGCGAAGCTGTAAAACATCAATACCCCCAAATAAATATTTACCACGGAGATGGGAACTTATTTTGGACCCGAGGAATGCACCTTGCATGGCAAAAAGCAGCAGCAAAGAATTGTTACGACTACTATTTATGGCTTAACGATGATGTGACGCTTTTCAATAACTTTTTAGTTGATCTACTCGATGTAAACAAAAAATATCCCGACTCAATTGTTTGCGGTGTTACAAGATCAGAAAAAAATGAAAAAGCAACTTATGGTGGACGCGATTCAAAAGGGAAACTACTGATACCTAATGGGCAACCTCAATTATTTGACGGTGTATTTAATGGGAACATAGTACTAATCTCTAAATATATCTATCAAAAGGCTGGGAATTTAGACCCATTATTTAAACATGCAATTGGAGATTATGACTATGCGATGCGAGCTAAAAGTAAAGATATCTTAGCCTATGTTACTCCAAATTATTCAGGGATATGTGAAGAACATGAAAGCTTACCTAAATGGTGTTTACCTGAAATCCCCTTACGAATCAGGGTTAAGTCTTTATATTCGCCTCTTGGGAATGCACAACCTAAATACTTTTTTCTCTTTGAAAAAAGACATTTTGGAATTGCTGTAGCGTCCAAACACCTATTATCAATCCACTTACGCTTATTATTCCCTAAACTATGGAGACAATAAATCCAGTATTTCAGGTTGATTCATTCGAAGTCAATGAAGTCTATAATACTCATACCAATTATCTTATTGAGTATTCTTACTCCGCTGATATCAAATCAGAATACAATAACAATTATTGTATTCTATATTTCAGCAGTCATGATATATACTATCCTAATACAAGCACTTCCTTTCAGAACCAATTAATTAATAAAAACAAGTTCGAATGGTATGGTACCCGAATAAAAAAAGGTAAAAAACACATCTTTCTTCGTGACATAAAAAAACAATGGTATTTGACCGGAATAAACTCAGAAATCAATTCAATAGAAAAACTAAAGAATTTCCTTATTAAAGAAACAAATGGATATAAGATAATTACAATAGGCAGTTCAGCTGGAGGATTTGCAGCTGTATTATTTGGCTCTATGTTAAATGCAGAAATTGTTTTCACATTCAACGGACAATTTTTTCTCGCTGACTTGCTGTCCAGATCTTCTATCGAAATTGATCCAATCATCTTTAGGGAGAGAAATAATCCAAAAATAAATAAATATTACAGTCTTCGTAAATATCTAGAAAATTACAAAACAAATATTCTATATTTTTTTTCGAATAAAAGCTCATGGGACAATGAGCAATTCAATCATATTTCCGATATTGGAATTAATGTAATTCCTTTTAATACAAAGCACCATGGAATACCTTTTCTTAAATCAAGCTTAAAACATGTTATCAATATGCCACAAAAAGAATTGATAAGATTAAATGGAATAACTCAAAATCCCTTCCTTTTTTCATTGAAAATTGAAGGTTTATCAAGTACAATGAAAGGAATGTTCAAACAAATTTATAAATCTATAAAAAGGAAAATGTTACCCTGAGAACGATTAGGGGGGATGTAAGTCGATCCTAACCATTCCCCCCCAAAAAAAATCGAACGTGCTTATTTTCATAGCTATTTTCACATATTTGCCAATTACTATATATGCGAACCAAATCTCCTGTACTATTTATCATCTTTAATCGACTGGATACCACTATAAAAGTTCTTGATGCCATTAGGCAGTACCAGCCGGACAGACTCTATATTGCATCAGACGGAGCAAGAGACTCGGTTCCAAAGGAAAAGAAAACCGTTGAGTTGGTCCGGGAATATGTTCTAAAGAACATCGATTGGGATTGTGACGTCAAAACGTTATTCAGGGACAAGAATGTTGGATGCGGGCATGGACCATCCGGTGCCATTACATGGTTCTTTGAACACGAAGAAATGGGTATCATTCTCGAAGATGATTGTGTCCCCTCCATGCCATTCTTTCTTTATTGCGAACATTTATTGAAAAAATATCAATACGATAACAGAGTTTGGGTCATCAGCGGACGATCAAACTATCCAACTAAAAAGTTCTTTAAGGAGCAGGATTATCTCTTTAGCAATTACGTTGTTACGTGGGGCTGGGCGACATGGAAACGGTGCTGGCAACACTTTGACATAAATCTAAACAAAAGCTGGCCTGATTTTTATCGAATTGGGGGATTCAAGAATGTATTTTTCACACGAAAAGAAGGAATATTCCGGAATCTGATTTATTCACGATTACAAAAAGACAAAGATTTAATGTCTCATGTATGGGATTTTCAATTTTTCTTATGCGTTGCCCTAAACAGAGGTCTATCGGTAATTCCTTCAGAAAATTTAGTTGAAAATATCGGATATGAGGGTACACATTTTATGGTAAAGACCAAGATCCTGACACTCAAAGCATCCAGCAATTACCAAATAAAAAAAGAACCCAGGGTTGTTCTACCCAACAGGGAATACGAGCGCTATCATTTTTACCGCGATGTCAAACGCAGGCTTACGGCTTTTATTCTAAGCCGACTTTTGAAAGTATTGAATAAACTGAAAAGATAATTTATCAGCAAAACTATTTCATTTATGGGATATCTAAGCAACTACATTTCCAGTTTTGGTGATAAAAAACGGTATTACCCCGAAGTTTCCATCTTGGCTCTGTGGGACCGGTTATCCCATTTCTCGGATAAAGTTTATCTGGCGCCGGGAGTACAACTTAACCATACTACCGTTGGCGACTATTGCCGTATCCGTCAATTTACAACCATCCACTTAAGTACCATCGGTAAATTTACCAGCATCAGTCGAAATGTTCGGATCAATTTGGGAGAACACCCCACCAACCTGATTTCAACCAACTCCCTCTTTTACGCACACAAGCCCCACGAAATCAGAAAAGACTGGGTAAGGCCAATTCCGTTTGAAGAACGCAAGCCTGTGGTCATCGGGAACGATGTGTTGATCGGTGAATTTGCCAGTATTAAAGGAGGGGTAACCATCGGAGACGGAGCTGTGGTTGCTGCCCGTGCAGTAGTTACAAAAGATGTACCTCCCTATGCGATTGTTGCCGGAGTTCCGGCCAAGGTAGTCAAATACCGGCTTCCAGAAGAAGTTATCGACCTGCTCCTGAAAATAAATTGGTGGAACCTACCGGAAAACGAAATTGGAAAAAAAATTAGAGCCTTTACAATACCTGATATAACGGTTCAAGAATTGAAAAAATACTTTAATGCTCCATCTCCAGAAAATTAATTTTCCACAACAGAATGAATGCAAATTTTAAAGAATATATAAGAAACAACTGGTTATTGTTTATAGCGGCAAAAAGACTACAACGTATAAAACAAAAATGGAAGTTGCCAATTTTAGGAAAGAATAATAAAATAATCAACAAAGGAGTGTTGTTGAATGTAAAATATGACATTGTGGGCAACAATAATCTAATCGAAATAGGCGAAAGGGCCGTACTTTCAGATATGAAGATTTTTATCCGGGGAAATAATCATAAACTTACCATTAAGGAAGACTGCAGGTATAAAGGCGGCATTGTCTGGTTTGAGGACAATAATTGTCAAATTACCATCGGGAGGAATACAGGAATTGTATCTGCACATTTAGCAGTAACTGAACCTAATAGAAAAATTACAATTGGGGAGGATTGCATGTTCTCAACAAATATTGAATTCAGAACAGGCGACTCACATTCAATAATTGATATGGAAACTAAAAAAAGGATCAATGCATCGCAAGATATAACAGTAGAGGACCATGTATGGATTGGGGCAAACTCGATCATTTTAAAAGGGGCCCACATAGAAAATAACAGTATAATTGGAACCAATTCGCTTGTCACAAAACGAATTCCAAGCCATTCAATCGCAGCCGGTATTCCAGCAAAAGTTATTAAAAATAACATCGACTGGCTAAGAGAAAGAACATACGAATAACATAAAGCACCCCCAAACTTTAAGAACTCCCAAATACACAAAAAACAGACGAAATACAGATCAAGACTTTTCCTGTTTTTAGGATAATCCTTATTCAATAATCTTTTCATGAACATCATTCAAACAATCGGCTTCACCGTTTACTCGGATGATTTGGCGCTGATCCCGATTAAAAGCAATGTATGCCGGGTGATCAACACCATCAGCCCCAATTCTTATGGTGTTTCCACCCGGGATAAAGAATTTGACCGGGCGCTGAAAACCTCAGACTATCTAGTTCTTGACGGTGTTTATTTTGCATTTTCTTCGCTATTGCTTCAAGGCAAAAATATTAAACGGAACCAGGGGCCCGACGTTTTTTATCATTTTATTGCCCGGTTGAATCAGCAAAACGGGAAAGCCTTTTTCCTGGGCTCGTCGGAAAGTACTCTTCAAAAAATCAGGGAACGTGCCCGGACGGATTATCCGAACCTGACGATTGAAACCTATTCCCCGCCGTTTAAACCGGAATTTTCGGAAGAAGAAAACCGCAAAATGGTGGACAGTATCAATTCGTTCCAACCGGACATCGTGTTTGTTGGGATGACCTGCCCCAAGCAGGAGAAATGGGCCATCAAACACCGTGAACTTCTCCGGGCAAAACTGGTCATTTGTATTGGTAACGTATTCGACTGGTTTGCAGGCACCCAAAAACCAATTCACCCCATCTGGTTCAAACTTAGGGTCGGATGGTTAGTACGGATTTTCCTTCGTCCGGAAGTATTTAAACGAAACATCGGAAACCAGATGCTTTTCTTCTGGCATGTCATTTTAATATTCTTAAAACTCAAAAAATATGATACGAGGAGCAGTTATTGGACTCGGTAAAATGGGCTTATCGCATACGGCCATTATTGGGGCAAATCCCAAGGTTGAGCTGGTCGCGGTGTGCGATACCTCATCGCTGGTGCTGAGCGCCTTTAAAAAATTCAGCCAGATAAAACCCTACAGTGATTATAGCAAAATGCTGGACGAAGAACCGTTGGATTTTGTTGTGATCGCCACGCCAACCAGGTTTCATTACCCAATCGTCAAATCGGCACTTGAACGGGGCATTCATACCTTTTGTGAAAAACCGTTTAGCCTGACCGTGAAAGAAGGGGAAGAGCTTGTTGCGCTGGCCAACCAAAAGGGCTTGGTAAACCAAGTAGGCTACCACAACCATTTCATCGGAACCTTCCGGGAACTCCGAAGGCTGATACAGACGGGAATCCTGGGAGAATTGACCCACTTTACCGGAGAAGCCTACGGCCCGGTAGTCACTCGCGAAAAAGGGGGCACCTGGCGCTCGAAACCCGAAGAAGGGGGCGGCTGTTTATACGATTATGCCTCGCATGTTTTAAACTTGATCCAGGAAATCATCGGCCGTCCTGTAAAATCAAGCGGCATATTGCTAAAAAGCATCTATTCCAAAGGGGTCGATGATGCTGTTTATGCCCTGTTGACCCTCAATGAGGGGACAAGCGGTGTTTTATCCGTGAACTGGAGCGACGAAACCTACCGCAAGATGTCAACTTCCATCACGGTCATGGGCAAAAAGGGCAAGCTGATTTGCGATGCCACCGAACTGAAAATTTACCTGAAAGAGGCCGCACCGCAAGAAGGGCTCGACAAGGGATGGACGACCAAGTACATCACCGATTTGGCCATTCCGGTTGATTTCTACCTGCGCGGCGAGGAATACAGCGCCCAGCTGGATTATTTTGTGGACTGCATCGTCAACCGG
>JAFGVU010000244.1 GCA_016937855.1 Bacteroidales bacterium
ATGAAAATGAATGAAAATTAACGAAATTAACACAAATATTAACCAAAAAATGGAGAAAGTTCCCAAATTCGGGGCTTCGGAAATATGCCCAAAACAAAAATTAATATAAAAAAAGGAGATTTGAATATGAAAAAATTTTTCGCAATTGTTTTTTTTGCGCTGATAAGTTTAGCGCTTTCAGCCACTAGTGTCGATTTGTCGCTTACAGGAGTAGCTACAGGCACTCATTTTTATTACTGTTCTACTACGGTAGATAGTGTGATTGTTTATTTGCCTGCTTCAGCAACACCAGGCGCTGTTCAGTGGAATAATGGAACTGGTATTATTATAGCTGATTCTATTATTGTAACTCCAACAACTCAAGGATATTGGGATTGTCAGTATGGACCAACCAGTATTATCGAATTTTACGTGAACTTCGTTTCTATCTCACCTACAGAGCCTTGGACAGTGAGTAACACTACTAAGTGTACAGAAGCTACGGTGGTGTTGGATGCTCAGGCAGTTCCACAAGCAGACTTTGTTTATTCATGGAATACCGGAGCTATAACACAACAAATAGCAGCGCTTACTCCAGGTATTTATACCGTCACAATCACGGGTGCTTGTGGTGTTGTAGACGATCAGATTGAGGTACTTAATTATCCAGTACCAGCTCCTGACTTAGGTCCGGATGTTGTTACTTGTGATGGTAATACCGTAACACTTGATCCTGGTATTTTTAATGGTTACGCATGGAGTACAACAAATGTTACTCCAACTATTGATGTTACAACACCAGGTACCTATGCTGTAGAAGTTACTGACGCTAACGGATGTGTCGCGAGTGATACTATTGATGTTAATTTCGTTTTCGCACCTGCAATAGAGATTTGCTATGTTGAGTTTGACACAATTACTCACAAAAACCGTATTGTTTGGGCAGCGGCTCCAGAAAATGCCGACGATATAAATATTTACTCAGAAATTTCGACAGATGTTTACAGTTTAATCGGTAGTGTTCCGGCATCGCAAACAAGTTTTATTGATATGAACTCAAATCCGCAAAATATGAGCTATTCGTACAAAATATCGATTAGCGATACCTGCGAAAACGAAGGTAGCCAATCGGAATATCACAAAACTATTACTTTGCTTAGTGCTTATGACCAGCCCACCAACACTTATGGTTTTACTTGGAGTGCTTACGAAGGTATTAGTGTTGCAAATTACTATATTTATGGGATAAATGCTTCAAATGCAGTTTTTCAAATTGCATCGGTGCCCGGCAATACTTATTTTTACAATTATTCTAATCCATCACCAACATTTGTTAAATACTTTGTAGGTTTTTATACCGAAGATTGTGGAGCAAAAAGCGAATATATGGTAAAATCTAATTTGGTAAATTCAACAACAACTACTTTGCTTGATAGCCAACAAAATGCCAATTTCAGCATTTACCCCAACCCCGCCACTTCTCAAATCAACATTATCACCGACCAAATTATAACCGAAATTACAGTTTACAGTATCACAGGCCAGGAAATGCTAAAGCTTAACAATACAAAAACTGTTGATGTTAGCGGTTTGGCTGCGGGGAATTATAGTTTAAAAATTGTAGCGGAGAGGGGAGTTGTGGTTGAGAGGGTTGTGGTGGAGTAGATGAAAGATTAACAGTTGCAAATTTTGCTAATGAAATAAAATGAAAAAGCAGAAATTAAATTTATTATCTTCGTAAACTATACTAATCATACAGTTTAATAATGAAAAACGAAATTGTGTTTTATCGGCCAAACGAACAAGCCGAGCATATTGAGGTAAGGCTTGAGGATGAAACTGTGTGGCTAACTCAGTTACTAATGGCTGATTTGTTTTATCAAACCAAACAAAATATTAGTTTGCATAGTAATAATTGTTTTAAAAAAGCTGAGTTAGAAAAGGTGGCAAGTGTCAAGGAATACTTTATAGTTCAAAAGGAAGGTAAGCGAACAGTTAATCATAATGTTGAATACTATAATCTTGATGTTATAATTTCAGTTGGTTATATTGTTAATTCAATTCAAGGCACACAATTACGTACATGGGCAACACTGTTTAATTCTGAGTCTATTTATGCAGAATTTGTTTCGACAAATACAATTTTCGGATAACAGAAGTAAAAATATGGCAAAACAAAATATAATAAAAGTTCAGGATGTTAGAATACAGGTAATCTCAGAAAAAAACAAGGATTATGTTTGCATTACCGATATGGCAAATGCAAAAGAAAATCAAAGTCGTGCAGCAGATATTATCAAAAATTGGATGAGAAATCGCTATACTCTTGAATTTTTAGGAACATGGGAACTTATAAATAATCCAAATTTTAAAGTGGTCGAATTCGACCACTTTAAAATGCAATCCGGACTGAATTCTTTCGTGCTTAGTGTTAGCGAATGGATTGAAAAAACAAATGCAATTGGATTAATAGTAAAAAAAGGAAGATATGGAGGTACGTATGCTCACAGTGACATTGCTTTTGAATTCGGATCGGCAATAAGTGCCCCTTTTAAGCTTTACCTAATAAAAGAATTCCAACGATTAAAAGAAGAGGAAACAAAGCGTTTGCAACTCGATTGGAACTTACAACGGACTCTCGCAAAAATTAATTATCAGATACATACAGATGCGATAAAAGAAAATTTAATCCCATCTCAATTATCGAAAAATCAAATAAATAAAGTATATGCAAACGAAGCTGATTTGCTTAATATGGCTTTATTTGGCAAAACTGCCCAGCAATGGAAAAACGAAAATCCGGTTAAAACAGGAAATATGAGAGATTATGCAAATATCGAACAGCTTGTTGTACTATCAAATATGGAAAGTATTAATGCAGTAATGATACATAAAGGTTTAAACCAAGCCGAAAGACTTACAGAACTGAACAAAGTTGCAATTATTCAAATGAAATCATTAGTAAATAAGTTAATTAAGAACCTTAAATAATGGAATGTTTTAAAAAATGCATAGCCCCAAATTTGGGATTTTTCCAAGCCCCGAATTTGGAGAAAATAAAAGACTCGAATTTGGGCTATAAATTAAGCCTCGAAAA
>JAFGVU010000245.1 GCA_016937855.1 Bacteroidales bacterium
ATCCGATAGCTATCGGATCGCGTGACACCACAGTCTAAACGACGCTGCGCTTGTTTATCCTGAAAATAATTTCAATCGGCATTTACCACTGTAGAAATAATATTACGTTCTCATTCTATTGGACTACATATTATTTTACATTGGTATTATTTGATATTCTCCAGTATTTCTTCAAAGCTCATAGGGATTGCCACAATCTTGTTTGTTTTTGCGTCAACTAAAAACATGCTGGGAGTAGATAAAACGAAGTAAGCATTAGCCTCAGTGCTGTTGATACCTCCGGCTGTTAAAATATGTACCCAGCCTTTAAGCTTTTCTTTTTCAATTTCCCATTTTGGTATTTCGGTATCCGACTCATCGAGGCTTAAAGCAAAAACCTCAAGTTCGTTTGTGTTTTTTAAATGCCATTTATGAAGTGCGTCGATAATTGCATGACAGTGTTCGCAATCGGCTGACCAAAATAAAACAAGTTTGTATGGTGATTGAGATTGATATGTGTGAAATGTTTGTTCATTGCCCGAATTGTCTTTGAAACTAAAGTCGGGAGCTATACTGCCTGCTTTTAGATTTTCGATGCCAATTATTCTCCTGTTTATTTCGGAGCGCTTGTAAGTCATGCAATTAGGATCATTTATGTATGGCTCTAACATGCTGATGCCTTGTTCTATATTCATAGATTCGTATCCGTTAAAGAAGTAATCAACCATCCAACCATAAACATACGGATCGCCTGACTTTGATTTTTCAATTGCATTTTTTCCGGCTAATACAAAGAGTTCACCAATCATATCATAGGTCGTAGCCAACTCAACATATTGGTTTACATAATTGTCCATCCAGTTTTTGAGATAAGAAACTCTAAGAATTTGTTTATTGGAAAAATCAAACCTATTAAAATAATTGTCAATTATACTTTGCTGACGCCCCGATTGTGTTGCCATAAAATCTATGTCTTCAACATAATAGAAGTAAAACATGTTAGAGCAAAATAAATCTTTGTGAGCTTTTATTTGGCTGTCTATCAGGGTATTATGTTCGTTTTGTCGTTTTTTGAACTCTTCGACACCTGCTTTGTAAACTTCTGATTCTTTATTGTCGTACTCAAAAAGAAAGGTTTTTAATACTTCAAGCATTTCCATAGTTTTAACCGTGCTTTTTGCAAAATTAGCTAGTACAGTGTTTTCGATATCATTTTTTCCAAAATAACTACTGTCGGGATTGTTAATGAAAATCGGATTTGCAAAACACTCTACATCCGAATCGTTAATAATAATCATTTTGTCGGTTGAGTAGGCTTTGCCGGTTTCGGGATTATATCCGTATTCAAAATAGAGAATAAATTCTCCAGGTAGGTATTGTTGAGGGATTTCAATGTCAACAGTTTGGTCTTTTTTTAACGAACCAAAATCCTCAATTAAATTGTTTTTGCTTTCGGCAATTGAATATACAGCCATCTTACTTTCCGGAATTCCTAATAATGTGACTTGTAAATTTACCTGAGCTTGAACTGAGAAAAGCAGTATTGTTGCAGTTATCAAAAGGACAATGTGTTTAAATTGAATTTTCATATTTGCTAGTTTTAATAACAAAATTAGTTTTAATGGACTAATCGACAAAGATTTCTTTCATCTTTGATTTTACTTCTTTTATTTCCAGATTTGACAGTAAACCAAGTGTTTTTATTATTCGTTGTTTGTCAATAGTTCTTATTTGATCTAAAACTATCCAACCAATTTTATTGTCATGCTTAACTTCTACTCTTGTTGGATAACTTTTCGAACTAGTTGTCATTGGGGCGACTATTACTGTTTTCAAGTACTTGTTCATTTCATTTGGAGAAATGACAATGCACGGTCTGGTTTTTTGTATTTCGCTACCAATAGTTGCATCAAGATTGACAAGAATAATCTCATATTGTTTTATTTCCATTCCTCAAGGTTTTCGTCTTCAAAGACATCATCAAATAATAACTTATCATCTCCATTCTCGCTCATTTTTTTGAAAGCTTTCTCCCAATCTTTTCTAGGTCTTGCTATTGGTTTGACTATTATATAGCCTTTCTCAAGAATTAATTCAACCTTGTCTTTAATATTGTACTTTTCAAGCAAAGTTTTACTGAGTCTAATTCCTTTTGAATTTCCTATTGGTATTATTGATATTTCCATTCTAATTTTATAAATATGTTATTACAAAGTTACTACATTAATTTTTTTAATGCAAATCTTTTTCTTATTTGATTTTCTTATTATGGTTAATGTTTTGTATTGTGCGAGAAAAAAATCTCTCAGAAAAGGTCTTTAACGTAAATTTTGCTCGTTACCTTCTTTTTCAATTTATCAATTTCAAGTTGAATGTAACCAAGTTTAGTATTTTCGACGCAATATCCAGCAACAAATTCATCCAGACTTAATTTCTGCCCCGCGACAGGAGGGAAGAGGCTTTGTTGAATGCAACCTTCTATACCTGTTGGCATTCCATCTGAACCAAAAATCATATCAATACCCGGAGTAAAACTTGCCTTGTCAATTAGCATGCGAAAAGGATTGTTCGATTTGCAATAATCTAAGCTAAGCCTGTCGCTGTAGATTACAGAATCCCAATTAAAATTTGGTTGCATACTTAAAATCAGACCCAAATCTTTTGAACGAAAAGCTTGTTTTTTTGTGATAAACTGAGCATGTTCAAGTCTGATTGCTGACTTTCCGAGTTTAGATTTGTTTTTTTCAATTGAATTTAAAACCTGTTCTATTGCAAAATCTCCAATACAGTGAATTGCTATGCCTGTGTCAAGGGCTAATAGTTTTTCCAGTTTTTCGTTAAGCTCTTTTTGAGTGTATGTCAGTATCGGATTTGGATTGATTTTGTATGATTCTATTGCTGCGGTGCATGCTCCGAGAGCGCCATCTGTAAATATTTTTACTCCGCTGCATTTTTGCTGATGCTTTAATTCTAAATTTGGATATAGATCCGGTTCTGTCCAAAGTTCAACAGGCACCTCGTTGTTTATACAGAAGTCAAAAATATCTTTGTCAGTTACATACATATCGGAAAATTCGGCAACCCCAAGAGAAAGGAATACTTTTTTTGCCGAGTCATAACTTTCTAAATTAAACTTAAATAATCCTGAGATATATGATAAAATCTGAATTAGATTCTTTTCTACCCAATTTTGATTATGATTGTTAAGAACCCATTCTGGGAAATCTAATTCTATAATATCGGCAGCTGCATCATTAAAAATGTATTTGTGCAATGAATTATTAATGATTATCAGAGGCGGAAAACTATTAAGTTCTTGAATTGAAAAGCTATAATATGAATCAAACCATCCTTTGGCAATGAGGATTTTATCATATTTTGTATTCGTAATTTTATCAATTGCATTTTCTTTAGAATCGATATGAAATAAATCTGCTGCATTATTAAGGGCAGAGTATGTAAAAAAGTGATTATGCCTGTCTTTTAAAAGCGGTATCGATATCATTACTCGTCTTCGTAAATAATTTCTTCTTCGTTATCGACTTGACCAATAACCTTAAACTCGGTACGTCTGTTTTTTTGGCGACCTTCGGGATTGTCCCTGCCGTCGGGATGTGAGTTTGGAGCAATTGGAAATCCTTCGCCATATCCTTTTGCCACAAGCCGTTCTTGGTTAATGCCTTTATCGATAAGATAATCCACAACAGATTGTGCTCTGTCTTGAGACAGTTGCATGTTAAATTCCTCAGTATCAACACTATCGGTATGAGAGCTGATTTCGATGATAATGTCGGGATATGCTTGCAAAATTTTGAAAATTGTATTGTCAATTGTGATTTTAGCAGTATCGGTTAGTTCTGCTTTTGCAAATTCATAATAAATATTTTTTACAATAAAGGATTGTGCAGGGAAAGTATTTACCATTATTGCATCCAATTCTATTGTGTCGGATCTAACAATGTTTCTTGTCGAAAACGGAAGTCGTATTTCCTTTTTATTAAAGTCTTTTACTGAAACTATATAGTCTTTCCCTTGTTCGAGGTTGAAAAAGTAATTTCCGGGTTTCGTGTAATCGGTTTTTACAAAATATTCTTTCCCGTTGTCATCAAGAATAAACAGATTTACAGGATAATCATATAACAGTTCAATATTATTACTTCTGTCTAATACATCTAAATCAAGAGCCATGTCTGCTTTATACTCATCTTCTATACTTAGGAAGAAAAGAGAATCGGTAATTCCAAAAACTTCACCTTTAATTGCAATATTTATATAGTCTCTATAAATGAATTCATAAATATCGTCGCAACAGTTTTCGTGTCTAAGAGAATATCCTCCGCTACGATTTGAAGTAAAATAACCTCTTTGCCTGGAGTCTTCCAAAATGTAATATAAATCGTCGAAGCTACTATTGATAGGATATCCAACATTTTTTGGTCCATCAAAGCTTTTGCCTTCTCCAAAAGTTCTGTAGATGTCGAAACCACCCATTCCTGGCAATCCTTCGGAGCTGTAATATAGGGTTTTTGTGTCTATATTATAATATGGTGTGATTTCGTCCAGAATAGTATTAATCCTTTTGCCACAATTCTTGGGCTCTTTCCATATTTCTCTTTTGGGATCGTAAAATGTAAACCAGATATCTTTTCCACCTCTGCCATCTTCTCTTTCTGAAACAAAATATAGTACGTCAGTATTTTTACGCGAAACTCCAATTGCCGGCATTGTATTGCTAGTCATTGGGGCATTTACTTCTTCGGGAAGTGCAATGGGTTCTTGCCAGAGGTTGTCCTGTAATTTAGATACATATATTTTACAAATAACATTGTGCTGAAAGTCTTTCTCACAACGCGAAAAATAAAATCTTTCCCTGTCGCCCGAAAAGGCTCCATTTCCGGTGTTAATATTATTTCCATTGATAGTCGTATCCCACTCACCTAGATTTTTCCATTTGTTAACTCCTTGTCTTTGAGCAATATAGAATTTTCTGGTCGGTAGTTGGTCTTCGTCAGGGTTGTAAAATTTTATTTCAGTTTCGGGGAGAGAGGCAAAAATGAGTTTGTCTTTTTCGTAAGGTATTGGCGAAAAATCGATGTGCGGTTTATTTACTGCTGTATCCAGCAATGTTATTATTACATTTAGAGAACTGTCTTTTAAAACCGGAATGGCCGCAATGCCTTCGATATAATCTTTGGCTAATCTGTTATAATCTTTTAAGTCTTGTTCGCGTTTTGTTTCAGAAATAAATAAATCGAAATATTTATCGGCTTCCTGATATTCTCCCAAAATATGGAGACAGCGTGCATAATTAAATAAGTCGAGAAAATTCTTTTTAGGATCAGATTTGTATGATTTTAAAAGGTAAACTTGTGCCTCAGTGTAATTTTTTTCACGTAGATATAGATTTCCTAGTGCACTTAGAACTTTTGGCTTGTTTGGTTTTAATTCATCATAAATTTTGTAGTAATCAATCGCCGAAAAAATATCACCCGATTTGTGAGCAATTTTTGCTTGTTTAAGCACTTGCATTGGGCGGTAGGTAACTGTTTCGCTATCTTTATTCTTTTGACTGAAACCTGATATAGTAATGATAAACAGTAAAAAAGTAATTATGGCAATTTTTCTCATACAATGTTCAATTCAAATCGTTTAAAGCTCAGTACTAACTCTCTCATAAGCCAAATTTATATAATTCGGCTATACCTATTTATTAATATCTATCGCACGGTAATGCAACTTTGGTAAGCGTTTTAGTGAGATCTGTATAAATTATTGAAATCTCAAAAGCTCCTCTATTGTTTGTTGCAGCACTTAGCTTAGACAAATTTATATCATAACTTAATCCGACATCAAATCCATAAGCACTAACACCTGCCGTAAAAATTAAAGCATCAAAAGTATTTAGCGCAGTACGTCCCTGAATTCCACCAAAAACTTTCTCAATTAGCTTACCTTCCGGCATTAAATAATATCCACGAGCACTAACAACCCAATCGGATGCTCTTTTGTGATACATTGTAAGTAATTCTGGTTTAAGAATAATATTTTCTTTTAAAGGATATTCAACTCCGCCATGTATTACCATTCTGATAGGAAGTTTATCCTCGGTTCGTAAAAAAGATTCTTGCGGATTATTAACATGGAAAAGTGCTAATCCACCAAATGAATTAAGTGTTTTTAGTTTGCCTTTATATGCTAATCCAATATTAAAATCGGGGTAATTAATGTTTTCGTCCCATGTTGTGATATTATTGGGCAACTCAGGATCAAAGTATCCCGAATTAGTGTTGTACTGACTTGGAACAGTTAGCCCATCAAGCCCAAAAGATTTTACAATGTAACCAATTTGTACAGCAATACCGAATTTATGAATTTCGTCAACAGTTAAAATGTAATTTCCGGCAAGAAATAGTTTATTAACAGTTAGCATGCTACTTCCCGACTGGTCGTTAACAAAGTAAACTCCAAGACCAATATCTGAGTTTTGTTTTACTTTAAAGGGTTTATCAAATCCTGCTGAAATAGTCTTGTATGGTAACCCAATAGCACTCCATTGTGTACGATAATTATTTGTGAAACGCCAATTTCCGTCAAAAAATCCTGTTTCAGCGGGATTAAGTGACATGGGAGATGCATAAAACTGACTAAAGTGAATGTCTTGTGCATTCAGGGTCTTAGTGCCTGATATACAACAAATTATAAGCGCTGCTAAAAAAAATACTGACTTTTTCAATGCTTTTAGTTTTATAATTCGTTCAAATATACTATTTTTGTTTGGAAAGAAACAAATTTTTACAAGAAAAAAAGCATTGTAACATGAAAAAAGGCATTGGATTACTTTTAGGATTGTTGTTGATTATTAATATAGGTGTATATTCACAAGTTAATGTGAGCTTTGACGCATCAGTGACTGAAGCTTGTGCTCCGGTGAATATCACTTTTACAAACACATCAACCGGTTGCACTGGTACAGAATCTTTTTACTGGTTGAGCGGGACAGGAGATGATGCAACACTTGAAAATCCTGTTTTTTCGTACACTACCGGTGGCGTTTATACAGTTAGTCTTACTGTGACTTGCGATGGTACACCATATACCGAAACCATGGAAATTACAATTTTTGATCCTCCTACTGCCGATTTTGATGAAACTCCACAGCAGGGGTGTAATCCTTATACAGGCAGTTTTACAGATCAATCAACCGAAGGCGATGGTGCAATACTTAATTGGCAATGGTATTTCGGTGATGGAACTAGTTCTTCTACTCAGAATCCAACGCATCCCTATAATACAGCCGGAAATTTTAATATTAGTCTGGTTGTTACTGATGTAAATGGGTGCGTTGATCAGCATACAAGTAATGCAATGGTATCGGTTGCTAATCTGCCTGTAATAAGCTTTACAGCTGACGAACCTTCGTGGTGCCAACCTAATCATGATGTTGAATTTACCGCAAATGTTTTAACTTCTTTTGGCTTGGAATATACTTTAGAATGGGATTTTGGTGATGGCTCAGGACCTGGTTCAGGCTCACCTGTTATCCATACTTATTTAGCAGATGGTTTATATGATGTTTCATTAACAGTTACTGATGATTATGGTTGCGAGTCAACTGTTACGTACAATGATTTTGTTCAAATCGCAACTGCAACTGCTGATTATTCAGTATTAGAAGGAGATATTGTGTGTAAAAATCAGGATGTACATTTTCAAAATGAAACAGGTTACTCATGCCGCTGGGATTTTGGAGATGGCTCACTTGTTAGCTCTTTAAACACTCCTGTTCATGTCTATAATACTGCCGGTGATATGACTGTGACTTTTACTGTCGATCCTGATGGCCCATGCGAAGTGTCAACAAATTTTACTTTAACTGTTGAGCAAGTTACAGCCTCGTTTACTACTGATCCTGCAAACCTATATTCGTGTACTGTACCTTTTGAGGTCGATTTTACAAGTACAACATCATCTAATGTTACAGGATATTTTTGGGTTTTTCAGGATGGAGGAACATCAAATTTGCAAAATCCTACTCATGAATATACCGCTGCCGGGGTTTATCAACCAGCCCTAACAGTAACAACCGATAATAATTGCTCATATACTTATATTGGTCCACTTATTACTTTAAATGTTCCTGACGCTAGTTTTACAGCTGATTCAACCGAAGGGTGCGAACCTGTTGGTATTGAATTTACCTATACAGGAACTACACCTGGCAGTTCTATAGTTAATTATAGTTGGGATTTTGATAACGGAAACACTGAACCCAACGGTGGTCCTGTTGAAAATCAAACATTTAATGCGGGAGAATATACTGTTACACTTACAATTACAGATAATAATGGTTGTGTTGGATTATCGACTCTTGATTTGACAATCGGAGTACCATACGAACCAAATATTGATGTGTTCTTTAACGATGATGATTATACTCCTTTGCCAGTTGATCATATTATTTGTGCTCAGGATACATTAGCACTATGGCTTCAAGAGTGGGATTCTGATGAATATGAATTTACATGGTGGATTGACTCTTCAAGCAATCAGGATGCAAATCAGGAATACACCGAATATGCTTTTGACCAAGATACTGGATGGGTTTATCTGCACATGATTACTTTGTATAATGGTTGTAGAGATACTTTATTCTGGGATAGTTTATATATTCAGGGGCCAATTATCAATTCAATTAGTAATACTACAGATTGTGCAAATCCACTCGATTTTGTGTTTACTCTTAATCATATCGAAGCAGAAACATGGGACTGGGAGTTCTACTATATTAGTGGTACTTCAGTAATCCCTGTTGAATCTGATATTGGGTCAACTGATGAAATATATCCAATAACATTCCCATCCCAACAAACATATTGGTGTAAGGTTACCGCCTATAATTCAACAACCGGATGCGAATTTATTGATTCGGTGCAAGTGAATATATCGTCTCCACAAGCTATATTTGCATTAATTGATGATGAAATTTGTGCGAATGAAATGCTAGTGTTGAATGGAGGTTTGTCACAAAACGTTTCTGAGTATTATTGGGATTTTGGTGACGGAACAAATTCGGGCTGGATAACAGAACCGGCAGTGCAAAATATGTGGACTAGTGTTGACTATTTTACAATAACACTGACGGTGCGTGATGGTAATGGTTGTGAGCACTCGATAACTGATGAAATTCATATACTTGGGCCGGAAATTAATATTTCAGTCGATGACGATTTTGGTTGTGGCAGCTTGCTTGTAACTTTTACTGATGCTTCTGATGCAGATGAAGATATACAATATGTTGTATGGGATTTTAATAATGGCGATCAGCTTATAGGTGACACAGTACAGTACTTGTTTGATGAAGTTGGGACATATTCTGTTACTGTTCATGTTACGACTATATCCAATTGCTACAGAGATTCAACTTACACTGACTTAATTACAATTGCCGATGTTAATACCTCAGTTACTGCTCCGGTTCAAATAGCTTGTGTTGGAGATGAAATAACATTTAACGCATCAGAGACTGATCCCTCATATACATATACCTGGAATTTTGGCGAAGGGGCAAATGTTGTCGGGAATAATCCAACAGAGACTCATGAATACTCAGCAGGAGGGAAATATGATGTCTATCTTCATATAGATAATTTAATGGGTTGTACAGATGAAATTACATTAAATGAATTTATCATAATTCAAGATCCAATTGCTGACTTTAGCTTGTTTGATAATTCTTTGCCTTGTTATCCTGTGGAGCCTCAGATAATTCAAAATAGCTCTGTGGTTCCAGCTGAGACAAATTTGACTTATCAATGGATAATGGGGAATAACGATACTGTAAATGTTGCAGATCCGGAATATCTGTTTACAACACCTGGAACATTTAATATTGTTTTAAATATCGAAACTCCTGTTGGTTGTACCGACACCCACACAGAGACATTGACCATAGATGGTCCTTATGCAGATGTCTATATTAGCGATACTGCTGCTTGTGTAGGACAAGAAGTAGAATTTTCTCTATCGAATATGGAGAGTGTTGATGAATTCGAATGGGTAGTTGGTGGTGGAGATTCCTATACTCAAGAGTCATTTACTCACTCTTATTCCGGAGTGCCACCCGAAGGGTTTTATCCGGTAACTCTTACATTAAGGTCAGGAACTTGTATTGTCCCAAATGTTTATAATATATATATATATGATCCTGTTGCAGGAATTTTAATAACAGATCCCGACGCAATTGAGATTACTGATGGTGCTTGCTCTCCATTTGACGCTTTGCTAACAAGCGATTCCGAAGGAGCAACAACTTATACATGGTATGTCGATGGAGATTTGTATGGAACAGGTCTGACTACAGAACCAATTTCATTTGAGAACAACGAATCTACCGATCAAACGGTAACAATTTCTTTAGCAATTGCAGATACTTATGGATGTTACGACAGCATCTCTACAACAATTGATGTCTTTGCTTTGCCGGAGATAAATATCCATAATGATACAATAATCTGTTACGGAGATGTATTAGGAATTTATGCTACTGGAGGAACAAATTATAATTGGAGTCCAAATATTGCTATTTCGGATGTTAATTCGCCAACACCTAATGTTAATCCTACCGAAAATCAGTTATATACGGTCGAAGTATTTAGTGAGCATCTCTGCATGAGCAAGGACTCAATATTTATTGTTGTTATGCAGGAGCCCGAGATTCTCTTAACTCCCGAAATTGATACAATAATGATTGGAGATACTGTATTTTCATTGCTGGTCGCAGATCAGGAAAATTTAACTTATACCTGGTCGCCGGATACTGCAATTTCGTGCCTTGACTGTCCTATGCCATTCTTTAATCCTGAAGAAAGTATCAGGTATAATTTGGTTGTAGAAGATAGTTTGCAATGCTTTAGACACAATTATTATTTGGATATTGTTGTACGCGAAGAATACTCTTTGGACGTTCCTATGGCATTTACTCCTCTCGGAAATGATGGAAATAAAGTTGTTTATGTTAAAGGATTTGGAATAAAGAAACTACTGCAATTCAGGATTTATAATAGATGGGGCGAGGAGGTTTTCTACACCGACGATATAAATCAAGGATGGAATGGCTATTACAAAGGACAATTGCAAAACATCGATAATTATAGCTATTATGTTGAAGCTGAAATGTACGATGGAACAGTCCGAAATAAGAAGGGACATATTATGCTTATCCGATAGTTGGCGTTAATAAAAAAACACCATTAATTTTGCTGATTGACATTTTTATTGTAAATTGCGTCATATAAATGACGGTATTATGGAATATTTAAAAAGAGACATAACAGAAAATGTCATAAAAAAGCTCAAACCTAATAAGGTTGTAATAATTTTTGGAGCAAGACGTGTTGGAAAAACTGTCTTAGTAAAAGAAATCTTAAAAAACATGAATGAACCTGTTCTTTCTTTGAATGGAGAAGATATAAATGTTCATGACAAACTCGCTATTAGATCAATTGAAAACTACAGACAACTAATAGGTTCATACAAACTTATATATATCGATGAAGCTCAAAAAATTCCTGAAATTGGACTTAAATTAAAGCTAATGGTTGATGAAATCGAAGGATTGAAAATCATCATTTCTGGTTCATCATCATTTGATATTTCTAAGGATGCCGGAGAGCCATTGACTGGAAGGAAATATGCGTTCAATTTATTTGCAATTTCTGAAAATGAGTATAACCAAATTGAAAATAGTTTTTCAAAAATTGATAAAATTAGAGAACGCTTAGTTTTTGGAAATTATCCAGAGTTACTCCATTTGCCTGACCAAAATGATAAAATTGATTATCTTAATGAAATGATTAGTTCGTATTTACTCAAAGATATTCTTGTTTACGAAAATATTAAAAACTCACAAAAGATATTTAATCTCTTACGACTGATTGCTTTTCAGATTGGAAGTGAGGTTTCGCTTCAAGAATTAGGAAAACAACTTGGAATTAGCAAAAATACTGTGGAGAAATACCTTGATTTATTAAGTAAAGTTTATATCCTTCATAAAGTAGAAGGTTATAGTCGAAATCTTAGAAAAGAGATTACAAAAAGTTCAAGATGGTATTTCTTAGATAATGGTATTAGAAATGCAATTATCGCAAACTTTAATTCTATTAAAGCTCGAAATGATATAGGGCAACTTTGGGAAAACTATATGATTAGTGAGAGAATTAAATATCAAGAATACAATAGAATTTCATCAAATAACTATTTTTGGAGGACATACGATCAACAAGAGATTGATTGGGTTGAAGAAAGAGACGGTTCGTTGCACGGATATGAGTTTAAATGGAAAGTAAATAACGTTAGAATCCCTTCGCAGTGGAAAAATGCGTACCCTGATTCAACATTCGAAGTAATAAATAGCTCAAATTTTGAAAACTGGTTAAAATAATTTACTAACGCTAATAGCACCTATGTCTAATGCGGACAGATTTTTAACTTAAATATCTCATCTTTTCCCGTCAAATTTTATAACTTTGCACTAAAACATATATAATGATAGTCATTACAGGAGCAGCAGGTTTTATTGGAAGTAATATGGTAGCTGAATTGCTGGAGCGATCTTATGGCGACCTTGTTTTAGTAGATGATTTTACTAATACTTCCAAAAAGCCAAATTTTGTGAATAAAAGTGTCAGAGAACTAGTTGATAGGAACGATTTTTCAAATTGGCTTGACGAAAATCATAAGTTTGTTCAGATAATTTTTCATCTTGGAGCAAGGACCAACACTGCAGAATTCGATTTGCAACTTTTGGCCAGGCTTAATACCGAATACAGTAAAATGGTATGGCGAAAATGCTGTGAGTACGGTTTACCAATGATTTATGCATCTTCGGCTGCAACTTATGGAATGGGCGAGAATGGTTTTAGTGATAACACAGATCCAAAATTGTTGAAACCGTTAAACCCGTATGGAGAATCGAAAAATGAATTTGATAAGTGGGTATTAGATCAGGAAAAGAAACCTTTTTTCTGGGCTGGGCTTAAGTTTTTTAATGTTTATGGACCAAACGAGTATCATAAAGGTAGAATGGCATCGGTTATTTTTCATGCATTTAATCAAATCAATAAAACCGGCAAATTGCAGTTGTTTAAGTCACATAAGTCGGATGTTGCAGACGGGGAGCAGAAGAGAGATTTTATTTATGTAAAAGATGTTTGCGAAGTGATGCTGTATTTTATGTTAAATCGTAGTAAATCAGGTATTTATAACCTTGGGTCAGGAAAAGCAGCTTCGTTTAATCAATTGGCGGAATCGGTATTTACTGCAATGGGAATTGATACGAAAATTGAGTACTTCGATACACCAGAAGATATACGCGATAAATATCAGTATTATACTTGTGCAGATCTTGAAAAACTTAGAGCGGCAGGCTACGATAAACAGTTTGTTGATATTTATGGTGGCACCGAGGATTATGTAAAAAACTATCTATGCGATTTAAAAGTCCGTTAAGATGGAAGAGAACAGCAAAAAATATAAAGGTGAGGTTGAAGAGAGCAAATCTGATAATTCAGCTTTGATTGTAAACGATGGTGTTGCTCAACCGCCACAAATTAATCCTAACATAAATAAATATCGTCGTCCAAAGCAAAACCTTGGAGTGGATGATTATGTAAACGGAATATTGGATGGTAATGTTAATATTCTTGGTAGAGCTATAACATTAATAGAGAGTACAAAATCGGAGCATTTTGAATTGTCACAAACAATTATTACTAAGTGCTTGCAACATACAAAAAAATCGGTTCGCATTGGAATAACAGGTGTTCCGGGAGTTGGGAAGTCAACCTTTATTGAGGCTCTTGGAATGCATATTGTAAAATCGGGACATAAACTTGCGGTTTTGGCTGTCGATCCCAGTAGCGAGCGTAGTGGGGGTTCTATTTTGGGTGATAAAACCCGTATGGAAGATCTTGCCGCTCACCCAAATGCTTTTATCAGACCTTCGCCTTCGGCAGGTTCGCTCGGTGGAGTAGCAAGAAAGACTCGCGAAAGTATAATTCTTTGTGAGGCTGCCGGTTATGATACAGTTTTTATCGAAACAGTGGGAGTGGGGCAGTCAGAAACTGTTGTCCATTCTATGGTGGATTTCTTTTTACTGCTTATGCTTGCTGGGGCTGGCGATGAATTGCAGGGCATAAAACGAGGGATTATGGAAATGGCTGATGCAATCGCAATAAATAAAGCGGATGGAAACAATATTCAAAAAGCAAATCTGGCAAAAGCACAGTACGAAAATGCTTTACATCTTTTCCCACCAACTGAATCGGGCTGGACTCCTAAAGTAATTACTTGCTCTGCACTAAAAAATACCGGTATCCCTGACCTCTGGCAGACAATTCAGGATTATTTGAATTTTACTATCGATAATGGATTTTTTGATGATAATAGAAATAATCAGGCGAAATTTTGGATGTATCAAACCATAAATGAATCTTTAAGAGAAAAGTTTTATAATAATAAGAGTTTGAAAAATAAACTTAAAGAGTATGAGAACAAAGTTCTTAGTAATGAGATAAGCTCTTTTATAGCTGCTAAAGAATTGTTAGATTTTTATTTTTCAAAAAAATGATAGGACAGGCAATAGTTTATGAAAAATTGAAAGAGTTAAAAATTGACTTTAATTATTACGAGTCACCTCGAGATTTTTCTGATGAAGATGATGGTGGTTTTTGGAAACGAATTGAAGCAACAAGATGTAAAAACTTGTTCATGCGAAATCATAAGGGAAACAGACATTTTCTTATAATATCGGATTATTATCGTGATGTCGATATCCGAATTTTAGAGCAAAAGTTTAAAAAAGGGAAGATATCCTTCGCCTCTCAACAACGCATTGACAAATGGATAAAAGGTGTGCCTGGAGCAATATCTGTTTTTAATCTTTTTAACGATGCCGATAATCATGTGGAGGTTTTTATTGATGAAACGTTGAAGAATAAAAAAACTCTTACATTTTTACCAAACGAGCTCAATGCTTTAATCGCGATTAGTTTTGATGATTTTGTTGAGATCCTCAATGAATCAGGAAATTATTATGAGTTTTTGGATTTGTGTGAAGCTTGAGAATATTGATTTTATTTTATTTCTCTTGATAAGTATGTTATCAGAATTCATTGGTTCTTTCCAAAGAGATTATTCGGCTTAACAAATTACTAAAATCTTAATATAGTGTTAATGCGTAAGATTTTCATAGTTTTAATTGTTATTTTTGAAGAAAATTTAAAAATTGTGAAAATGAAAGCATCATATTTAATAGTTTTATTTGCGATTCCATTGTTTTTTGCATGTAATAATCCTAACAATGATAAAATGGACTTTGAATTAAAATATCCTGAAACAAAAAAAGGCGAAATACAAGATGAGTATTTTGGTACTGTTGTATCAGACCCTTTTCGTTGGCTCGAAGATGATAACTCAGCTGAAACCGGCGAATGGGTTAAATCTCAAAACGAGTTGACTTTTGCTTATCTCCAAACAATACCTTATCGGGATGCAATGAAGCAGCGATTGACCAAAATTTGGGATTTTCCTAAAGTTTCGGCGCCAACTAAGCGTGCAGGAAGATACTTTTTCTATCAAAACGACGGATTGCAAAATCAAAGTGTTCTTTTTTATAAAAACTCATTAGACGGAAAGGAAATAGAACTTCTTGATCCAAATACTTTAGCTGATGATGGAACTGTTTCATTGTCTGCTGTTTCTGTTTCTGATGATGGAAAATTGCTGGGATATGCAATATCTCGTGCAGGAAGCGACTGGCAAGAGATTTTTGTTCGTGATATTGAAACAGGAAAAGACCTCGAGGATCATATCGAGTGGGTAAAGTTTTCCGGAATATCATGGTACAAAAATGGATTCTTTTATAGTCGTTATCCGGAGCCACAAAAAGGACAGGAATTATCAGGAGTTAATACTAACGCAAAGGTTTATTATCATGAAATTGGTACCACTCAGGATAAGGATGTTTTGGTTTACGAAGATCAAGTGAATCCCGAGATTGGTTTTGGTGCCGGAGTTACAGATAGTGAAAAATATTTGATTATTTCTGCAAGCGTTTCTACTTCTGGCAATGCATTGTATTATAAAGATTTAACAAAGCAAAATTCGCAAGTAAAAAAGCTTATTAAGGAGTTTGATCACGATTTTTCGGTTATTGATGAAATTGATGATGTTTTGTATGTTATAACCAACTATGATGCCCCTAAATATAAAGTTGTCACAATAAATCTTAAGAATCCGGCTATAAGAAACTGGAAAGACTTTATTGATGAACAAGATGGCGTGTTGCAAAATGTTTCATTTTTAGGGGGTAAATTTATTGCTACATATATGATTGATGCTCACACCGTAATTAAAATTTTTGACAAGAATGGCGAATATCTTTACGACCTAGATAACAAATCAATCGGAACAATTAGTGGATTTGGCGGTGATAGAGATGATAGTTTTACTTTTTACACTTTCACATCATTTACCGAGCCTTCAACAATCTATAAATACGATATCGAGAATAACCGTTCGGAGGTTTATTATACCACCAAACTTGGTGTTAGAACAGAAGATTATGTTACTAAGCAAATCTTTTATCGTTCGGCAGATGGAACAAAAATTCCAATGTTTATTGTTCATAAAGAAGGAATCGCTCTTGACGGTAATAATCCTACATTACTTTATGGATACGGCGGTTTTAATATTTCACTTACTCCATACTTTAGTATAAGTCGTTTATTATGGTTAGAGCAAGGTGGAGTTGTTGCAATTGCTAATATCCGTGGCGGTGGCGAGTATGGCGAAGATTGGCATAAAGCCGGTACATTGATGAATAAACAAAATGTTTTTGATGACTTTATTGCAGCAGCAGAGTATTTAATAGACCAAAAATATACATCATCTAAAAGGTTAGCAATACAGGGTGGATCAAATGGTGGATTATTGGTTGGAGCAGTAACAAATCAGCGTCCCGATCTATTTGCGGTAGCACTACCTGCAGTTGGAGTTATGGATATGTTAAGGTATCATGAGTTTACTATCGGACGTTATTGGGCTACAGATTATGGTACAAGTGAAGATAGTAAGGAAATGTTCGAGTATTTGTACGCATATTCGCCATTGCATAATATCAAACCCGACGTAGAATATCCTGCAGTATTGGTCACAACTGCCGATCACGACGATAGAGTTGTGCCGGCTCATTCCTTTAAATATATCGCTACTTTACAGAATGCATATAAGGGCCTAAATCCTGTGCTAATTCGAATTGAAACACAAGCAGGTCATGGTGGCGGAAAGCCAACAGACAAAATGATTGATGAAATTGTGGATCAATATGCTTTTGCATTTTATAACATGGACTTTACTCCGGTTTATTAAACAGTTTATCAGTCCCAAGCCAAAGGCTATCCGATAAGTCGGGACAGGCTGAGGATCCTCGTTAAAAATAGAAATTGCTTTGCATTCCTTTTTAACGAGCTGTTAAAATAATAAATTGCCTTGAATTCTTTTTTAACGAAATTGATCAGTTTATCCATTTTGTCAGTTGATTTTGACGTATGCATTATTTTGGAAATTAGCAAATTGAAATCCTCGAGAATAAGGTTCAGCAGCCTATATTATATTGTCAAATAAATGTATTTAGTATTTGTGATAATTCCTGTGAATAGTGGGATTGTATTAAAACAAGAAGTTTTTCTAAAAATTTATGTTTTTAATATCAACACTTCTTTGGCTAATTTGTTATAAATTAGGTAATTATTTTGTAATTTTAAGACGGAGTATCCCGAAAATCCAAAACAGAGTAGGGGTAAAGAAAAATTAGACAATATGAAAATGACGAGTTTAAGAAAAAAATTAAAACTGGCCACAATTGCCGTAATTTTTGCATTTATTTTATCATTTGGACTAACTTCATGCAGTGACTGTGATAAAAGCAAAGAACCAGTAGTTAATCAGACAGAGACAACACAGACAATTGCTGAAATTTCGGAACAAGAAGTGCTTGAAGCCCAAAAAGCCTGGGGCGAAGGCATAGTTAAAATTGGCGAAATGTATCTAAATGATGGAGATTATTATCAAGCAGCAACAAATCACATCAACGAATTTTACAACTATCAAAATGGATCTGTGTTGTTTAAACCAACATTGACTTCTGAGAAGCAATTTCGAACAGATTTTGAAGGAGCCCTTTCTTATTTTGTTGCGGGAAATGAAAATTACCCTGAAGATCACGGTTTTGCAATCAAACCATGGAGTAATGTTCGCTGGGAGAATATCGGAACAAAGATTATTGGAAATATGGCTGTTGCCATGGGGAATTATTACTTTACACCAGAAAGTGGTGGAGATGATGTAAAAGTTGAATACTCTTTTGCATACACAAAAGATGCTGATGGGAATCTGAAGATAATTCTTCATGATTCACACTTGCCGTATTCACCTGCAAATTAAATATGTTCGCTTAATAGAGCTAAAACTATTTGGCAGATGAGCATTAAGTTGTTCATCTGTTTTTTTTGCATAAAAAATGGGTAAGCTACTTATATCGCACCGCTACAACCGCCTACCCTTGCTTCCTTCCGGACCTGGGGGAGTTCAGCAGGAGCTGGTCGTATAAGACTTACCCGATGCAAAAGTAGTAATAATTATTATAAAATAGCATTAAACTTTAAGTTTTTTTCAAAAAATCTCATATCTTTGAAAAATCTTTTAAAACTTATATCATGGGACAAAAGTTTAAAATAATATTGACATACGGCGCACTGATTAGTTTGCCAATGATACTTATGAGTGTTATTGCATTTGTTTTTGATATTACCGAAAATAAAGCATTTGGCTGGATAAGTATGATTGTGTTTATTGCCACAATTGTTTTAGTCCAAAAAATGTATCGTGATGGCTACTGTGAAGGATTTGTTTCGTATGGAAAGCTTTTTGGCGGAACTTTGCTTATGGTAATTGTTGCTTCGTTGATAATGTTTTTCTATACCTTTGTTTTTTATAAACTTATTGCACCCGAACAAATCGATAAATTGCTCGAAATAGCCAGAGTAAATCTTTATGAGCAAGAAGGTATGACCAGTGCTCAGATAAATCAATCTTACGAATACATGACTAAATATATTTTTACACCTGTCTCGTTATCTTTAACAGCTCTATTAAGCACATTTGGTCAAGGATTGGTTTTTTCGCTTATTACCGGTATTTTTTTAAAACGAAAAGCTGACGGTTTTACCGAAGCAATGCGCGACATTAACGAAACGGAAGAATAAGAAATGGATATTTCGGTTGTTATACCTTTACTTAATGAGGAAGAATCGCTTCCTGAATTAGTTCAGTGGATCACTAGGGTGATGTCTGAAAATAACTTTTCGCATGAGATAATTCTAATTGATGATGGAAGTAAGGATAATTCATGGAAAGTGATTGAAGAGCTAAAGTCTGGCTACAGTCAACTCCGAGGAATAATGTTCAGGCGTAATTATGGAAAAGCTGCTGCATTGCAAGTTGGTTTTCAGGCTGCGCAAGGCGATGTGGTTATTACAATGGATGCCGATTTGCAAGATAATCCAGAAGAAATTCCGGAACTTTATAAAATGATTGTCGAAGATGGATACGATCTTGTTTCAGGTTGGAAGAAGGTAAGACACGATCCGATATTCTCAAAAAATATTCCTAGCAAATTTTATAATTTTACTGTCCGTAAAATGACACGCATAAAATTGCACGATATGAATTGCGGTTTAAAGGCGTACCGACGTCTTGTAGTAAAAAGCATAGAAGTTTACGGTGATATGCACAGGTTTATTCCGGTTTTAGCAAAATGGGCAGGTTTTAAAAAAATTGGGGAAAAAGTAGTTAAACATCAGGAAAGAAAATACGGGAAAACAAAATTTGGACTCGAAAGATTTATCAGAGGTCCTTTGGATTTGTTGTCGGTGATGTTTATATCAAAATTCGGGAAAAGACCGATGCACCTTTTTGGAGTGCTAGGAACTTTGATGTTTTTACTCGGGTTTGCAGCATCAATTTTTCTTGGAATAAAAAAGTTAATTGCAGTCTCAAATGGAGTTGTCATGGAACGTGTAACCGAAAATCCAATATTCTTTATTGGGCTTACCGCAATGATATTGGGAACTCTATTATTCCTAACAGGATTTTTAGGTGAACTGATTTCGCGTACTTCGAGTGATAGAAATTATTACCAAATTGATAAAGAAATTTAATATGACTGACGAAAAAAGAGAAATAGAATTATTGAGTTTAATTGCAAACTCTGTTATGTATTTAAGAAAGTATTTTTGGATTATATTGATATTTCTTTCTGTGGGATTAACTATTGGTGCAGTGGATTATTTTTATGGTCGTAATTATTATCGCACAAACTTAATTGCTTCTAGCCCTGTTGTTAATAATCAAATAGTTTACGAAATTGCGGAACCGATTAAGTATTACCTTAAAAATGAATTGTACGACTCGGTTGCCAAAGAAATAGGCATAGATGTTTCAACAGCTCAATCGATTCGCGAAATCAAACTCGACACTTCAATAAGTCAGGCTGTTGTGATAACTATTGATTTGTACAATAAAGAGGACATTTTGGTAATTCAGGATGGATTGATTCAGTATTTTAATGAAATACCATATATTAAATCAACTATTGTAAAGCGTAGGCTCGAACTTGAAAAATATATTAAACTACTGGATCAGGAAATTGATGATTTAAACGAAATGCAAGTTGCAGTGCTAAATAGTATTTTTAAAGAAAATAGCCAAAAAATGGTTTCGGCTGGGGGATTGTTTAATGAAATTGTTATCCTATACGAAAAGAAAATAGAGCTCGAACAAGAGTATAATTCCTTGAAATCTTTTACATTGATAAACAATAATTTAGTTTTTATTACTCAAAAAAGCTTGAAAAAGAATTTGATGGTTTACGGAATAGTTGGACTGTTTGTCGGTTTACTATTTAGTGGTATGATTGATATAAGCAAGAATGTACGTAAAAAACTTAGATCTTAGGGTTTGACTATCCCTTAATATGTTCGATAAATTTTTCGGCTAATACTTCATAGTTGTGATTTTTTATAACAAAGTCTTTTCCATTTTTTCCAAGATCATTGAGTTCAGCTGATGTCATGTTTTTAAACTTCTTAATCATTTCTGCAAGTAATGTAGGGTTTTCTGTCTCAATAGTTATCCCAGCTTTGGCTTTTTGAATAATGTCGTATTCTGTGTCGATGTATTGCAATATTGGTTTAGCAGCCATCATGTAATCCATCATTTTATTCATACTTATTCCATATTTATAAAGCTTACTTTTGTTAGTGCCAAAACATAGTAGATCCATCTCTTTTAATGCATTTGGGATAGCCTTTTTTGATATGGAATTGTAAAATATTACATTTTTTAGATTCTGAGCTTTTTTTATTAAAGATTCTTTTTCAACTCCATCTCCAATAAAAATAAATACTATGTCCTCACAATCTTTTAAGAGTATCGCTGCGTCAATAATTGTATTTAAAGAGTTAGAAATTGCATGACCACCAGTATAACCAACGATGAATTTGTTTTTTACTTTTAATTCATCTAGCAATAAATATAATTTTTCTGGTAATTTTTCAGGGTACTTCCAATCCTCTATTACGATTCCATTTGGGATATAGTTCCATTTTTTTAAATCGAGACCATGATTTGCCATGTGTTCCTTCGTATTAGGTAGCATTGATACAACAATATCACAGTTTTTGTAAGCAAAATTTTCGCCATGTTGCATAATCATGATAAAAGGGTGATATTTTGACATATTCCCTAGTTCCATTGGCGATAATGGCCATAAGTCATGTACTTCATAGACATGTAAAGCTTTGTTTAGCTTTGCTATTCTTCTTACGAAATAATTATCGATAGTATAAGTAGATGAGGCAATAACAACATCTGGATTGGTTAGTTTTGCCAAATATCTTGATTTGAAGAAAGATTTTAATACAAAACTAAAAATATTAATTACTCGAGATATTCCATTGCCTTTGTATTTAGGGGTTTTGACCCAGATATATTTAATTTCATCTATTATTTCTTCTGTAAAGCTTTTAGCTATCGAAATATTTCTTTTTCTCAAATGCGAGTTGTCAGCAGCAAGTATTGTTACATTATGCCCTAACTTTATCCATTCCTTTGCAAAATAATAAGGTCTGAATTCCATTCCCATATGCGGAGAGCCTGCATAATGATTTACAAGAAGTATATTCATTTAGTTTTTATAATTTATAATCGCATTAACAATGTTTTCGCCTGTTTTCCCTTGTCCATAAAGGTTTTTCTCAAATTTGGGATTCAGAGTTTGTAGTTTTTCTGCTCCGTTAATAATTTTTTCACGATTACTACCAACAATTATGTTAAAGGAGTTTTCTACTAGCTCTACCCATTCGGTTTCATCTCTGAGAGTTAGGCAAAGTTTTCCAAAAAAGAACGCTTCTTTTTGCAGTCCACCACTATCGGTCATTACGAACTGACAATTTTTTAATAAGTGAATCATCTCAAGATAGCCAACAGGATCGATTATTTTAATGTTCTCGTTGTCTATAATGATATTATTTTTGATTACGATGTTTTTTGTTCGTGGATGCAGAGGCAAAACTACTTGATGCAATTTACTTATTTCGGATAAAGCTGCAAAAATTGATTTTAGTCTGTCAAGATTGTCTGTGTTTTCTGCTCTATGAATTGTGCAAAGAACAAAGTTTTCGGAAACTGACAATTCCGGTTTTTGAGATTTTGTACTATAATATAATGCTGCATCTTGCATAACATCACCACTTTTTAGAATTGTAGCAGATATGTTTTGATAGCCTTCGGATTTTAAGTTTGCAATTGCTTGATCTGTTGGACAGAATAATATATCGGAGATCCTATCTGTTAGGATTCTATTTATTTCTTCGGGCATTGCCATGTTAAAAGATCGTAATCCGGCCTCAACATGAGCAAGTTTAATATGTAGTTTTTTTGCAGCCAAAGCACCTGCTAAAGTTGAGTTTGTATCACCGTAAACTAATACCCAGTCGGGTTTTTCGTTTATTAAAACTGCTTCAATCTTTTCTAACATCTGACCTGTCATTGCACCGTGACTTAGTCCATTTACATTTAAAAAATAGTCAGGTTTTGGAATATCCATTTGTTCAAAAAAAATATCCGACATGTTTGCATCGTAATGTTGTCCTGTGTGCACAATTATTTCCTTTATCGCAGAGCTGCAATTTTCAAGTATGTATCTGCTAACAACAGCTGCTTTTATAAATTGAGGACGTGCTCCGATAATTGTAATTATTTTTATCATTTTTTGATTTGTTAAAGACAGCAAAGATAAAAAATTATAGTTGTATGTAAAAAAGTTGTTGCTTAGCCATCATTTTTATACATGATTTACTACAAACTGTGTAGCCGGATTTTAGGACGGGTCACACTGCACGCTAACGGTTGCAGCTATGTGGAGTGCGAGAAAGAAATAGTAATATCACTATAAAAGTTCGCACGGAGCCAAAGCTTTTGATTTTGATTTTATATTTTTTAGCTAAAAGCCAAATCAAAAGATTTGGCGGCAATAGGAGTGGCGTTGAACTTGCAAGTAGCGACGCTACCTGCATTACACATAGGTGTTGTTACCATGCGTTAATTATTTCTATTTATAAGATTTACAATCACTTTTACCATGGTGTCTTTCTCTTCCATTTTGCTCACTGCAATCATTAAGGTCAAAGCAACCAAAGTATTATCTGCAATTCTCTTATTTCCATTACCATCGTATAAAATTCCGTTTTTTTCCAAGAAGTAGATAAATATAAGTGCAGCGATTCGCTTATTCCCATCAGAAAATGAATGATTCTTTGTGATAAAGTACAATAAATTTGCAGCTTTCTCCTCAATGCTAGGATACAAATCTATTCCGTCAAAAGTTTGGTAAATTGTTGATATTGAGCTTTTAAATGAATCATCTTTTTCATTCCCAAACAAATCGCTATTGCCATGAACCTTTTTCGCTATTAAAATTTGACTCATTGCTTCCTCATAGGATAGTCGATATGTTGATTTGCCAGTAGTATTATTTATTTCAAGTCTCTGATAATCATATTGGTCTAAAATATCTAATGCATAAGCATAGTCTGAAATAATTTTTAACAATCCAACGCTCTCGTTGTTTGTTAATTGTTCTAACTTTAAAGAATATCCAAGTATTTTTACAGAATTTTGAAGTTCTTTCAATTGGCTGTTTTGTCTAATTAGTCGCTGATTATCGACTACAAAACCTTTTAGTAAATACTCTTTAATTATCCTACTTGCCCAGATTCTAAATTGTATTCCTCGTTTTGAATTTACTCGATAACCAACAGAAATAATCGCATCAAGATTGTACAGCTTTATTTTTCGTTGTACTTGTCTTTTTCCTTCATTTTGAACTACCGAGGATTCCTCGGTAGTTGGAAATTCTTCTAATTCGCCAGATTGATATATGTTTTTGAGGTGAAGTCCAATAGTGTCTGAGTCCTTGTCAAACAACTGAGCCATCTGCTTTTGAGATAACCAAACAGTTTCATTTTCAAACCTAACGTCTATATTGGTTTGACCATCATCTGTTTGATATATTTTAATTTCTGATTCAGTCATTTTGTTAATTTTTACAAATCTATAAAAATTACTTTAATATTACATTAAGCTTTGAGGTGTTGCAGGTTTTTTTAATGCATGCTAACGGTTGCAGCTATGTGGAGTGCGGCAGAGAGAGAGTAATGTCCCTGTCATACTCGTAATGAGCCAAGCCGTTGCGTATTTTTTGTTTATAAATAATTTCAATTGTAAAGATAATTTATTTTCACAAAATTAAATCGGCTTGGCGGGTTTGCGGAGGAGTAACGCCCTTCAAAGTACGCACGATTGCCGCATTACATATAGGTGCTGTGTGTGCCCTGCATGAGCAGAGCCCACCTGCTGAAAAGCTCTGTAAAAATCTCAAAAATACAAATAATTTTTAAAGA